>JAEWMZ010000480.1 GCA_023392995.1 Bacillota bacterium | reverse complement strand
GCGGAGGAATACGGACATTCCCTGGAACGGGAAATAGCCTTTTTAACTGCCCACAGTATGTTTCATTTATTTGGCTATGATCACATGGAAGAAGAGGAACGAAAGATCATGGAAGAAAAGCAAAAAGAGGTATTGGACAAGCTTCAAATAGTACGATAAGCTAATATTTACTGGAAGGGACCGGAAGAGATATGAAAAAATATACGATTTTTTTAGTTCTATTGATAGCGGCTTTTGTTTTTGTTGGCTGTAAAAAGAAATCAGGAGACGGCGAATTAAATGCTCCGAGTACAACACCGACAGCGATGCCGACAGAGGTTGCCGAAGAGACGCCGACGCCCCAGATTGAGAATCATGATGGGGAAATGAAAAGTTACTTATCAGGACAATGGGTGCCAAATGAAATCGGCACAAAACGTCCTTGGGCGATTCAGTTTAATAATTTTAAAGCGGTATCCAATCAAAGCGGAATCGGACAAGCGGATATTGTATATGAATGTATTGTGGAAGGCGGAATTACAAGATTATTGGGAATCGGTGAGAACTTCACCGGGGATCGTTTTGGATCGGTTCGCAGTTCCAGACATTATTTTGTAAGTATTCTTGATGAATATGATGCGATCTATGTTCATTATGGCAAGACAAAATATGCTACGAGCAAAATGAAGGAACTTGGAATTGATCATATGGATGGTACTGTAATGGATTCCCTTGTATTTTATCGTGATAAATCCATAAAGGCTCCCAACAATGCCTTTACCAGCGTGAAGGGTATACAGGCGGGTATTAAGAAACTGGGCTTTCGAACCGACTATAAGGAGGGGTATCAGCCTCATTATACCTTCTATGAGAAAGACACGGATTTAACCGGCGGAGTCAGTGCAAATAAGGTATCTTTGAAATTCTCAGGATACAACTCACCCTATTTTACTTATAATGCAACGGATAAGCTGTATTACCGTTTTCAATTTAATAAGGAGCACATCGATACCTTAACCGGTAAGCAGCTTACCTTTAAGAATATTATTATTCAATTCGTAAAGGAATGGAATATCGATAAGAAGGGTTACCAGACTATGGATATTGCCAATGCCAGCGGAACCGGATATTATATCACCAATGGTAAAGCAGTACCAATTACGTGGAAAAAGAAAGAAGCGGATAGCTGGATGCGTTATTATGATGAGAAGGGGAATGAACTTACCATTAACCCCGGTAAAACGTATATTACCTTATTCCCGAAGGATCGTACGCAGGATGCACCAATTGAATAAAGCAGTTGATTAAAGCGATTGAATAAAACAATTGAATTAACTAAATTAATGAATCAAAAGAAAAAAGTAACAGCTTTGGAATATAAATATTCCTCATGCTGGGAGTATAATTTACCTTACACAGGTTGGGGCAGTCGCAAAATACAGCCCGGAGGATATGACTTACCTTACTCACAGGTTGACGGACATCGATATAAATTGTGTGTTGAAAATCGAATCAAAAGTTCGTTTTCAGCACACAAGTCATGTCAAAGGTTCGTAAATTGTGCATGAGCGCAGTTATAACCCCATTGCTGCATTCTGCGGCAGCCCCAAAACAGTGCGTTAGGATAAATACTGCTCCCGGCTTATAAGGAATGAGATTAGCCCGAAGCGAAGGATAAGTTAGGAGACGGGTATGTCTGACAGAAAAAGAGCAAATAACTTTTTAATACAGGGCAGTATTCTTGCAATAGCGTCACTTCTGGTAAGGGTGATTGGATTAATCTATAAAATACCGTTGCAGCGCATCATTGGGACGGAGGGCATGGGGGTATATTCGGCGGCTTTTTATGTATATGGTATAGCGCTGCTTTTATCCTCTTATAGCATTCCCCTGGCGGTATCCAGGCTGGTAGCGGTTCGAAGAGCGAAAAAGGAGCATCGAAACTCCTACCGTATCTTCCTATGTGCCATGTGTATTGCATTTACCACAGGCCTGTTAGCGATGTTAATCATTTTTTTCGGAGCTGAGACCATCGCTAAGCTCATGGGTTATCCGGATTCGGCGTTATCTCTGCGTGTCTTGGCACCAACAATCTTTGTATTTGCAATTATGGGTGTTTTACGCGGGTATTTCCAAGGAAAGAACACGATGATACCAACAGCGGTATCTCAGGTGCTGGAACAGCTAGTAAATGCCGTTGTAAGTATCGTAGCAGCCTATTTTCTTATGGAGCATTATAAGGATAAAACGAATGCCATTGCTTATGGAGCAGCAGGCAGCACTCTGGGAACTCTATCCGGTGCAATTATCAGTCTGGTGTTCCTACTGTTTGTATTTGTTACGTACAAACCAACCATTAACCGCCAAAATCGGAAGGACCGGTCTGAAAACAGGGAATCCTATCAGTTGGTATTCAAACTGCTGCTGATCACAATGGCACCTGTCATATTGAGTCAGACGGTTTTTCAGATCAGTGGGCTCATTGACACCACCATGTTTGGCAATATGATGATGGAGAAGCTGATCACATTTTCGGATAATGAGGTATTGAAATCTACGGTAGGAATAGCCTATACGACTTCTAATATTAATATTTTAACAGGAATCTACAGTAATAATTATATGACTCTGGTGAATGTTCCTATAGCGATAGCGACTGCAATGGGAGCCGCAAGTATTGCCTCCTTGTCAGCTGATCATGCAAATGGTGATTACGATGGCGTGCGGTCAAAGGTTAAGGCCTCCATTAAGTTTAATATGCTAATTGCCATTCCATCAGCGGTTGGTATGGGCGTTCTGGCTGCACCGATTATGGAAATTGTATGGCATGATAACTCAAGACTGTCAGCCAATGTTATGGTGCTAGGTTGCATCTCCATTGTATTCTATGCCTTATCAACCATATCAACAGCTGTATTGCAGGGTATTAATAAAATGAATGTTCCGTTGATTAACTCAGCGATCTCCTTAGTGATTCATATTGTAATTGTGTTCTGTCTGCTGAAATTTACAAGCTTGAGCGTTTTTGCACTGGTAATTGGAAATGTAACCTTTCCATTAGTAGTATGCATCCTCAATTGGCTTTCTGTAGAAAAGTACCTGGACTACCAGCAGGAAGTCGTAAGAACCTTTGTAATACCAACGGTAAGTGCCGGTATTATGGGGGTATTGGCTGGTCTTAGCTATTGGGGTCTACATACGTTGACAGATAATGTGATGATTTCTCTGGTTCTATCCGTTATTTTAGGAGTGGTTATTTACTTTTTGCTGTTGATCTTCCTGAAGGGGATAAACGAAGAAGAGTTATCTGTGGTACCGAAGGGCGAGGCTTTTGTTAAGCTCCTAAAGAAGGTACATCTTCTATAGTTGTGTGTAGTTGTAAAAAAATAAACGAAGGAAGCGAATATGACAATTGAAAGTAAAAAAATAGAAGGAAAAAAACTGGTATGGACACTTCGTTGCCCCACAATCGAAGACGCGGGTGAACTTTCTGAATTAAGAGTAAGAATTGATGGAGAAACAGAATTCCTAGACCGGGAACCTGGGGAAGACCTCCTGACTCCAGAGGACTTCGCGGAGCTGATACTTGAAGATACGACGGCGGCACGAGCATTATTTCTGGTTGCAGAGGTGGAAGGAAAGCTAGTTGGCTTTACACGCTGTATTTGCAGCAAGCAAAAGAGATTTCATCATAAAGCTGAATTTGGAATATGCATTCTACAAGAATATTGCGGGCAGGGAATCGGCAAGATAATGCTGGAGCAAGTTTTAGAATGGGCTGATTCGGTATCTATTCAAAAGATTTCTTTATCCGTGGTACAAACAAATGTGAATGCAATTCAATTATATAAAAAGTTAGGCTTTGTGGAAGAGGGTCTCTTAGTCAAGGATCGAATACATCGGGACGGAAATTATTATAATACTGTTCTTATGGGAAGGTTTGGAGTAAATTAAGCATATAATTTGAGATTTTCTGTTTAAACCTGAAAATTATGGAGATAATCTAGCCGAAGGAGTGGTTTCGTATGAAGCTAAAAAAGGCTATCGTTTATCTTATTAGTTTTTGTTTTATTGGTGCTCTGTTTTCAGGAAGTTACTATCTTAGCTATCTTCATGCTTTGAAGAACTTTAACAACAGGGCAATTGAACAAAGGGACAAGCTATATCCGCTGCTGGAGAAGGCTCAGCCAACTGCTGCAGCTGAGGCAGATGAGAATGAGACGGAAGATGTTATTCAAAATGAAGTTCAAAATGAGGCGACTGTAAAACCTACAACAAAATATACATTGGATATTGTTGATATGAAAACAAATACAACAAAGACCGAGGAGCTTAATCCTCCTTCTTATTTCATCGGACTTACCCGTGATGAGATAGTGGAATATCTGGATAACTATATGGATGACATGCCATTATCAGAATATAATAAAGGGTTGATCTCCTATGAGCTGGTTCGTTTTTCAGAGGATAACCTCGAGATTAAGAAGAGCTACAATGAGGACTTTGTTCCCTTCCGCTTTTATGTTGTTGTTAAGAATGGTTATGTAGTTGTATACAACAGTGATTTGAAAAGTGTTTACAGCTATACGCATATCGAAGCGCAAAATCTTCCGGAAGAGGATCGGATTGCTTTGATTCAGGGTATCTATGTGAACAGTTTGGACGAGCTTTATGCACTGCTGGAAAGCTACTCTAGTTAATAGCCTAAAAATGACCTTTGATTCAAATAATATATGTTATTGGGAGTATAGCTTACTTCTGATAACATATATTATTTTTTGTATCATAAGTATTCAGCAGAAGCGATTTGTCTTTGCCATGAATAAAATGGCAGAAATGAACCGATATGCCCTGTGTACTAGAAAAGGGCGTTCATTGAGAGTAACGCTGATATACCTACTGTGAAAAAAATGATATCCATTGGAAGTAAAGCTGATGCCTATTGGATTAAAATAGGCACCTACTGAAGTAAGTAAAGCTGGTACCTACTGGAAGCAAGGCTAATACCTACTGAAGTAAACCGATAATGTAAGTAAAGCTAATATCTTTTAATAATTAAAGTGATAACAAATGGAAAGGAAAATTAATATCCACAGGAAGTATAGAAAGAAATCCTTGAAATAATGCCCATGTTCAAATATAATGAAACAAACATAAAAACGTTTGGCTATGGGAGGTTACTTGTGGAGTACGATGTAATTATCATTGGAGCAGGAGCATCCGGCTTAACAGCGGCAATAGCCGCTGCCAGGCAGGGAAGCACCGTTTTAGTGATTGAGCAAAAGGACAAGGCTGGTAAAAAAATATTGGCAACCGGAAATGGAAAATGTAATTTTACAAACAAATTCCAGGCGCCGGAATGCTACCGTTCGGATGACAGCGCATTTGCTATGAAGGTGCTGTCTCATTTTGATGTAACGAAAACTTTAGCATTCTTTGAGGAACTGGGTATCTACCCCAAAGAACGTGAGGGTTACTATTATCCGAATTCAGAACAGGCGGCCAGTGTTGTTGCCGTACTTTTACTGGAGTGTCAGCGATTAAAGATCCGGATTCACTATAATGAAACAGTGATTAAAATAGACTCCCCGCATTTTACGGTAATAACTGAAGAAAAAGTAGGGCTGACAGTAAAAGACAAGACTACTAATTCCAAACAAAAAGGAGCTGCTGATAAAAGGCAGAATGCAAATCCAGCAAACGACATACAACAAGCCAAGCAGAAGAATAACACCGGTAAGCAACTAACCTTATCGGGTGCTGTGTCGCAGGAAGAGCTTATTCACAAGAGCTACCGCTCCAGAAGGTTGATTTTGGCCACTGGGGGATGCGCTTCTCCCAATCTGGGTTCTGACGGAACAGGATATGAATTTGCGAAAGCTTTAGGACATACCATAATTAAACCTCTACCGGCATTGGTACAGTTAAAATCTCCGGATAAATACTGTAAGACTATTGCGGGTGTCAGATTAAATGCTCAGGTTGAGGTTTATTCTAACAGGCAATTCCAAGTAAAGGAAGCCGGAGAGATTCTATTTAGTGAACATGGAATCTCGGGAATTCCCATATTTCAACTCAGCCGATTTGCTGCAAAAGCCTTAGATCAGGGAGAAGAGGTACAGCTGCGGTTGGATTTCCTGCCAGGGATTATAAGGACTCAGCTAAAAGAGCTGTTAAAGAAGAGAATAAATCAGAATCCGGCAAAATCAACCGAAGAGATTATGATAGGATTATTAAATCATAAGCTATCCTATGTGATTATAAACGAAGCAGGTATTGATCCTTACAAAAAGGCAGAATTTCTTTCCGAGCAGGAATTAAATAAAATAATGAATAACATAAAAGAATTTTCCATGCGAATTCAGGCAACGAATTCCTTTGAACAAGCACAGGTTTGTGCCGGAGGAGTGTCTACAAAAGAAATTCATGAGGATACGCTGGAATCAAAATTAGTAAAGGGACTGTATCTCGTAGGTGAGTTGGTAGATGTAGATGGTACCTGCGGAGGCTATAACCTGCAATGGGCCTGGTCCACTGGATATATAGCTGGGAGCTCAGCAGGTACATTATAAAAAAGGAATATAGTAAAAAATCGGTATATAATAAAGTTGGTAAAAAAGAAACATAGATAAAGATAACATAACTATAGTAAAAGACAAGGATAAATAGAGATGATTAGAGTATCCCAGCTGAAGCTTCCGATTAAGCATAGCCAGGAAGAGCTTAAAAATGCAGCAGCAAAAGTGCTAAAGCTTCAGGAATCAAAAATAAAAGAAATAACTATTGTGAAAAAATCCATAGATGCCAGAAAAGGAGAGGTAAAATACATCTACACTCTGGATATTCTATTGGCTGACGTAAGCCCCGAAAAGGAAAAAAACATAATTTATAAGTGCCACAAGGAGAGCGTTTCTCTAACGGAGAAGACTCAGTATACCTTTACTCCAGCGGGAAGCAGTCCATTACGATTAAGACCCATTGTAGTCGGCACCGGTCCCGCCGGGTTATTTGCAGCCTGGCTGCTGGCGAAGCATGGTTTTCAGCCCCTTGTAATTGAACGCGGGCAGGAGGTAAAAAAACGTGTGGCAGCAGTAGAGCATTTTTGGACTTCCAACAAATTAAATCCTCAATGTAATGTTCAATTTGGTGAAGGCGGAGCAGGAACCTTTTCCGATGGAAAGTTAAATACCATGGTAAAAGATATAAACAGCCGCTATCAGTTGGTAATGGAAACCCTAGTCAGGTTTGGAGCACCCTCGGAAATCCTCTACTTGAATAAGCCCCATATCGGTACAGATGAATTAAGAAACGTAGTAGAACAAATGCGTCAGGAGATTATAGCCTTGGGTGGTGAGGTTCGTTTTGAAACGATGCTCACGGATCTAATTCTAGAAAACGGCAGATTAATCGCCGCAGAATTAAATTATAAGGAAAAGGTACCCTGTCAGGTACTGATTCCGGCCATTGGGCATAGTGCAAGAGATACCTTTGAGATGTTCTTAAAAAGAGGGCTGAACCTCACTCCGAAAGCCTTTGCAATTGGGCTTCGTATTGAGCATAAGCAGAGTATGATCAGCAGTTCTCAATATGGTCAGGCGTATCAGGAGCTGCCGGCGGCGGATTATAAGCTGACGCACCAGACCCAGTCAGGACGCGGTGTATATTCCTTTTGCATGTGCCCGGGAGGTTTTGTGGTGAATGCATCTTCTGAACCGGGGCATCTTGCAGTGAATGGCATGAGTAATTATCATAGAGATGAAGCAAATGCCAATAGTGCTATTGTAGTGACAGTACAACCCCAGGATTTTGGTGGTAAGGATATCTTAAGCGGCGTTGAATTCCAGCGCAGATGGGAGCGGGCAGCTTATGAGGCGGGAAAAGGCTTGGTGCCAGTTCAGTTATTCGGTGATTTTTTAAGAGATCAGAGCAGCATCACCTTAGGAAAGATTGCCCCGAATCTGAAGGGAGATTATACACTTACTAATTTAAATGGATGCCTGCCGCTAGAGGTTACAGAAGCGTTAAAGGAGGGAATTTTAGCCTTCGACCGCAAGATCAGGGGCTTCGCAGATGAAGAGGCTATTCTGTCAGGGGTGGAAAGCAGAACTTCCTCAACGGTTCGTATTAACCGTCAGGAGGATTTTGCAAGTAACATTGTCGGAATATATCCATGTGGTGAGGGTGCCGGCTATGCAGGTGGAATCACATCCGCGGCGATAGATGGCATCAAGGTTTTTGAAGCCGTTGCCAATCATTATAAACCAAGTTACTAATTGATCAGTGATTACTGATATTTGACTTACCTAGGGAGGAAATTATTGCATGAATAATAGAGAAACATTAAAAAACAAGAAAAGAGTCGTAGTAAAGATTGGTTCCTCATCCTTAACGCATGCGGAAACAGGAAGCTTGAACCTTGAGAAGATGGAACGTTTGGTTCGAATATTGACGGATTTAAGAAATCAGGGAAAGGACGTGGTTCTGGTTACCTCCGGTGCGATAGCCGTAGGAAGAAAAGCGCTAGGAATCTTAGAGCGTCCCAAGGAACGTGCACTGAAGCAGGCCTGTGCTGCTGTAGGACAGGCAAGTCTTATGATGGTATATCAGAAGCTGTTCGCAGAGTACAATCAGGCTACAGCACAGATTTTGCTTACGAAATATACCATGATTAACGAGGTCAGTCGTATTAATGCCAAGAATACCTTTCAGGAATTATTTCGCATGGGCGTAATACCGATCGTAAATGAAAATGATACGGTTTCTACAGAGGAGCTGGATCTGGATTTTGGTGATAATGATACCTTATCCGCCATTGTTACTGCGCTGGTTGAGGGAGACCTCTTAATACTTTTATCTGATATCGATGGATTGTTTACCGATGATCCTCATAAGAATAAGGAGGCAAAATTAATAGCCTGTGTTGAGGAGATCAATGAAGAACTGAATGCCATGGCAAAGGATTCCGCCAGCAGTGTGGGTACCGGCGGTATGGCAACCAAGGTTTCTGCGGCAAGACTGGCAACCGCCTCTGGAGCAGACATGATCATTACAAATGGTGAAAATGTAAGAAATATTTCACATATTATGGACGGGAAAGAAGTAGGAACCTTATTTGTAGCGCATAAGACTGAGAACTTTAACATTATGGACTATATCAGCTCGAAGCAGTATCAAAATGAAGGATAATTAATAAAAAAGGATAATTAATAAAAAAGGATAATTAATAAAAATAGAATACGGATTCTAGCCTTAATGAAAACTATAATTGCGAAACACAATTGATATATGAAATTTTCCGGTATCGGAATTAAAAATTAAAATATATATGGAGGTTCTTCATGAACGAAGCAAGAATTGCAAGAATAAATGAATTATATCATAAATCCCAGGCAGAAGGTTTAACAGAGCAGGAGAAGGAAGAGCAGGCACTACTAAGGAAAGAATATGTGGCTGCAATACGCAGTAATTTAAGAGGCACCTTAGAAAATGTATCCTTTGTAAATCCGGATGGATCAATTTCGAAAGCTTCTGACAGTAAGAAAGAGGATGAACAGTAGTAAATTGCTGAACGAAAAGATAAGGTTGAAAACGATGGAAAATATCTAAATAACAGCTTCTTAATTATTTTTTAATGAAACTATTAGAAAAAATATCTTTTCATTCAGCGTAATCTATTGTAACCTAAAGCAAATATCAAATCTACAAAGGAAAATCCTATGACAAAAGGTGAAATACGAATTAATCAAAAAAAGTTAAGAAGTGAGCTTAGTGAGGAGCAGCGGAGACAATTTAATGAGTGCATATGGCATCAGCTTATGAATACAAAAGAGTATCAGAGCTGTAAGAGATTGTTTGTTTACGTGTCCTTTCAATCTGAGATTAATACGATTGATATCATTGATCAGGCTATTCTTCATGGAAAGCAGGTCTATATACCCAGGGTAGAAGCCCATGGCATAGAGTTTTATGAAATCACAAGCCGGAAGGGGTTGGTGCGGAGTACCTATGGTATACTGGAGCCCGCCGAGGATAAGGAGAATCGTTTTCTTTCAACACCAGGAAGTGAACGAAAGGAAAATGTTATGCTGCTTCCGGGACTGGCTTTTGATTCGTATGGTAATCGTATTGGGTATGGAGCCGGATATTATGATAAATATCTGGCAATACAAGGTGCGGATGTATTTCATAAGTTAGCACTCGCCTATGACTTTCAGATAATGGAACAGATACCTTCGGAGGAGTTTGATATACGGGCTGATGAGATTATAACCCCCACAAAAATTTATCGTTGTATGGATGAATAGGATCAGCATATGAGGTTATCAATATCAGTTACATCCGAAAGAAATAGTATAAAAAAAGATATTATTAATACTAGCATCCAATGAATAAAAGATTTAACCAAACAAAACGTTTACGAAGGAGAAGATAACAAGTGAAAAAGAATAAAATGGTATTTATAATATTAATACTTTCATTATTGCTAATGATTCAGGGATGCAAGAAAATCGAAAGTGTAAATAATTCTAATGTTTTAACAACTACTTCTCCGTCACCAACTCCTGAAATTACAATAGCTCCAACGAATACACCTACAATAATACCAACCTTTATTCCAGAAGATTTTTCCATGGAAGCCTACAAGAAATTTTTGAAAAATGAAAACAAGGTATCTTTTGACCGTTTTATGCCAAAAGACGATATGGAGGAAGCTTTATACAAAAGTGGAAGTGAATATACACTTTCGGAAGTTCTCAAAATACTTACTGACTATTATTTTAAAAGCTCTGAAAATAAAAAGGTTGAATATCTAGATTATAGCTATATCGATTGTGGTAAGGACGGAGTGAACGAATTGGCTCTTCGCTTTAATGGTATGGACATTTATGATAGGGATGATGACAGTACTCTTGTTTATATTATGAAATATATCGATGGTAAATTATTTCTTACTTATTGTTACGAGACCTGGGCTAGAAGCGAATCTTCAATGAATGAATATGGATATTATCAGTCTGGCGGCAGCAATGGAGCCAGCAATCATATAAGTGAATATAGTTTAATAGACAAGGATGGTAATTTGCACTTTATTGCATCGATAGAGAGTGAGCTCGATATTAACCAGCTTGCTTTATCGGATGATCTAGGAGTGATTCCCAAATTAGTGGAGGCCAAGGAAGTATCAGGCAATATTGAGGTAGATACCATATGTTTTAATCAGGATAATACAGCGATATTAGATGAGGTTAGCGATAAAGAGTATTTCTACACATTTTACGTTTATGACGATAATTGGGAGCCGGTTGAAGCTGCAGACCTTTATACCAGCAGCATATACAAAGAAATCTTTGATGAGGCCTCGGTGCCATTTATTACACCGGAGGAGGTTTCGAAAATGATTATGGAAAAAGAGAAAAAATTGGGTGCTACAGCTGATATGACAGAAGATGCGGAAATTACATGGAAGACACTGAATGGAAACATGTTTTCCGATTATGTGGAAAGTTAGTTTTGTTTCTAATCACGAAGTGAGTTTAAGTAACACCGTGTTCAGCATAATATGAGTATAATCGTAAATTTACTCTTGTTAGAGAAAGATTTTTGAAAAGCTCTAAGAAAAAGAATAGGAGGAAAGTAGTTATGAATTATTTGGACCAATTAGGTGAAAACGCAAGAAAAGCAGCTACCGCATTGAATCTCCTGTTACAGGACGATAAAAATAGGGCTTTAAGAGCATGTGCAGATTCACTGTTACAGGCTGAGGCTGAGATTTTAGCTGCGAATGCTTTAGATGTTCAGGCAGCAAAGCAGGCTGGAGTCAAGGGCTCGTTAATTGACCGTCTCAGGTTAACGCCGGAGAGACTAAAGGGGATGGCGGATGGTCTGCTTCAGATTTGCGCGCTACCGGATCCAATTGGTGAGGTGCTGAATATGACAGTACGACCCAATGGACTGACGATTGGGAAGAAGGTAGTTCCACTTGGTGTAATTGGAATTATCTATGAATCACGTCCGAATGTTACAGCGGATGCCTTTGGCTTGTGCTTCAAGACCGGTAATGCTGTGGTATTGCGTGGAGGCAGTGATGCAATTGAGTCCAACAAGGCAGTGGTTGCAGCTCTTAGACAGGGACTGAAAAGCAGTGGCTGTACCGAGGATGCTGTTCAATTGATTGAGGATACCTCGCGTGAGGTTGCGCGGGATTTTATGAGGCTGAATGCTTATATCGATGTATTAATTCCTCGCGGCGGCGCAGGTTTGATCAAAACAGTTCTGGAGAACAGCTCTATTCCGGTTATTGAGACCGGCACTGGCAACTGCCATGTCTATGTGGATGAATTTGCTGATTTTAATATGGCACTGGATATCATTGATAATGCTAAGACCCATCGTCTTGGAGTATGCAATGCTTGTGAATCCCTGGTAATTCATGAAAAGGTTAGTGAGGAGTTTCTGCCACTGGTATACGAGAGATTACATGCCAAGGAAGTTGAGATACGCGCCGATGCGAGAGCTTGCAGTATGTGCAGCGGTTTTGTACCTGCTGAGGAGGCTGATTATGGTACGGAGTATCTGGATAAAATCATTTCTTTAAAGATCGTCGATAGTATTGAAGCCGCCATTGCACATATTAACCACTATAGCACCAAGCATTCTGAGGCGATTATTACAAAGGACTATGATCGTGCCTTAAAATTCTTAAATGAGATTGATTCCGCGGCAGTCTATGTAAATGCTTCTACTCGCTTTACTGATGGCAATGAATTCGGTTTTGGAGCTGAAATTGGTATCAGTACGCAAAAGCTCCATGCCAGAGGACCTATGGGTCTGAAGGAACTGACTACGACGAAGTATATTATTTTTGGAAATGGTCAGATAAGAAAATAAGATTAGGCAATTGCGAGACAATGAGTTTTGAATTGCATACACCGCAGATACGATATCTTTGCGGGGGCGTTTCCTTCGGGCTTAGCTTCCGCTTCGAAACAGAATCTGCTGGGTATATAATATCTTCTGTTAATGAGGTTCGCAATTACTTAGAAAATTAGATAATGAAAGAGAGAAAGAGGGTCAAGAATGGAAGAACAGAAAATCTATGATTTTCCGCCGAAGAATAGCTTTAACAGCTATATGAAAAAGTTTGGGAAGCTGATAACCCTAGGCGTTATCATTCTAATAGTAGCAATCTTTGCCTTGGATTCCTTTTATACCATAAAGGAGCAGGAACAGGCGGTGATTACGACGTTTGGAAAGGCGAAGCAAGTAAACGAAGCAGGTCTACATATGAAATTACCGATTATCCAAAGAGTTCAGAAGGTGGATACAACAATTCATGGCTTTTCCATTGGTTATAATCAGGAAACCGGGGAAAGTGTTGATGTGGAATCAATGATGATTACCAATGATTTTAATTTTGTAAATGTGGATTTTTTTGTGGAATATAAAGTGTCAGACCCGATTAAATTCCTTTATGCCTCCGATGCTCCCAGTACAATTTTAAAGAATATTGCACAGAGCAGCATTCGAATGATTGTCGGCAGCTATGATGTAGATAGTGTTATTACAACAGGAAAGTTTGAAATCCAGTCAAAGATAAGAGATTCTATTCTGGAGAAGCTGGAAAGCCAGGAAATAGGAATTCAGTTGGTTAACATTACGATACAGGATGCTGAGCCGCCAACAACTCAGGTTATGGAAGCCTTTAAATCCGTGGAAACCGCCAAGCAGGCCGCTGACACCGCGGTAAATAATGCAAATAAATATCAAAACGAGCAGCTTCCTAAGGCAGACGCGGAAGTGGATAAGATTTTACAGGAAGCAGAATCTACAAAGGCAGAGCGTGTTAATGAGGCGAATGCCGAAGTATCTAAATTTAATAAGATGTATGAGGAGTATGCAAAATATCCTTTGATTACAAAGAAGAGAATGTTCTACGAGACAATGGAAGATGTATTACCATCCTTAAAGGTAGTAATCGAAAGTAACGGTTCCAATGTTCAGCAGATATTACCACTGGATAAAATCGTGGAAGGAGGAACCAAGGAATGAAAAAAGCAAAAGGCATTACAGGAATGATCGTGGTTGTTATCTTAGTTTTTGCTGCACTTATCATTTTAAGTTCCGGTATTGTGGTGACAAATGAGAATCAGTACAGTGTCATTAAACGTTTTGGAAAAATTGAACGGATTATCGATTCCGCCGGATTAGCGATTAAAACTCCATTTGTAGAAGACGTATATAAAATTCCAAAGAGCATTCAGGTTTATGATATGCAGGAATCCACGGTGATAACCAAGGATAAGAAGACGATGGTGGCCGACAGTTATGTGCTTTGGAAAATAACAGATCCCATCAAATTCGCTCAGACCCTAAGCTCAAATGTTGCTTTGGCTGAACAAAGAATTAACCCCATTGTATACAACTCCATGAAGAACGTAATCAGCAGTATTACCCAGGCAGAGGTAATCAGCGGTAGAGATGGTACCTTAAATAACGAATTTATGGAAAACATCGGAGATACGATGAAGCAGTATGGAATTGAACTTATTTCTGTAGAAACAAAGCATCTGGATCTGCCCAGCGATAATAAAACAGCTGTATTTGATCGTATGATCTCGGAGCGTGCTCAGATTGCGGCTACCTATACTGCACAAGGGGCTTCAGAAGCACAGAAAATTCAAAATGAAACCGATAAGCAGGTAGCAATCAGCGTATCAAACGCGAAAGCAGATGCAGCGAAGATTATTGCGGAAGGTGAAGCGGAATATATGAAAATTCTTTCTGCAGCCTATTCCAATGAAAAGCGAGCCGATTTTTATACCTTTATCCGATCTTTGGAGGCTGCAAAGGCATCTCTGACCGGAGAGAATAAAACTTTAATCTTATCCGAAGATTCTCCGATTGCGCAGGTCTTCTATAATGTAGAGTAAAGCGAATCAAAAGCCGGGCAGGCAACACAGACAGAGTACCTTTTCGTAATAAGAATGACTTTTCTGTCATAAATCAGAAGTAACATCATAAGCTTCTATAAAGAAATAAAATGGTGCGAACTATGATAGTGGATTTCAATGAGAAAAGCTATTCCTACGAAAAATTAATCGGCAATGTCAACAGCCTGGCGAATAAATATCCTGAAATTCTTAAGTATGTCACGGTTGGCAAGTCACACGACAATCGTGACATTATTTTAATTAAGCTTGGTGTTGGAAAACAGCATATGGTTTGTTGTGGCGGTGTTCATGCAAGGGAGAATGTGAACCCGATTGTAATGCTACGCATTATCGAAGACTACGCAGAATTTTATTATAAGCACAAGCTGAGAAAAAAAGAGTTCAAAAAGAGAGACAACTATCAAAGAATACGAGATAACGTGGAGTACGGGGAATTACTGTATGGAACCTGCATTTATGAAATTTTGCAGATTTTTACGATCCTGTTTATTCCGGTTTTGAATCCGGACGGTTATATGATATCTCTATATGGCTTTGATGCCATTAAGGATCCCGATTTAAGAAGGCGGTGTGAAGCAAAGCAGGAGTCCTATGCAGAATGGAAGTTCAATGCAAGAGCAGTTGATATTAACCGTAATTTTCCCAGTGTTCTATATCGTCCCAAGGAGCCGGGAGATTATGCCGGAAGTGAGAATGAGACGAAGGTTCTTATCTCCATCTTCCATGAGTACCGAACCAAGGGCTTTTTGGATTTTCATTCCCGGGGCAAGCAGATCTATTATTACCGGAAGGTTATGCCGGATGCCTATAATATGAGACAGCAGGATATTGCACTGCGCCTGGCGGCAGTGACAAATTATGCATTGAATCCTCCTGAAATTGAGATTGGCACGGGAGATAGCGGAGGGAATACGGTACATTATTATTCCGAATATTTAAAAAAGCCTGCTTTAACGATCGAAACAATTGAGGACGAGGCAGAATTTCCCTTGGACATTCGATACCGGCAGAGCACCTTCGAAGAATTAAAGATGGTTATCCTGGAATTTGGCAGCAGAATTATATAAAAGGATAGACAAAGTAAGAATATTACGTTAAAATCAATATTTGTGATTTATGTAATTGCGAACTTACTAACAAGATATAGTATACACAGCAGATATCGTTCCGGAGCGGAAGCTAAGCTCAAAGATAACGCTCTCGCAGAAGAATAGTATCTGCTGTGTATACAATCGTAATAACTATATTATTTCACAATTGCCTAGATATTTTCCTTGTATGGAGAATTAGAAGGAACTTAAGCAGGATATGGAGGTACCATGAGAAATAGCGATATTACCAATGTGAATGATTTGGAGGCTGCAAAGCAGCTGGATATTATAAATGAACTTAAGTGCAGATTTGATCAGGAGTTTGAAAGGACAGGAAAGCGTAAAACCTATCACATAGAAACCTTTGGGTGTCAGATGAACAGCAGGGATTCGGAGAAAATTTCTGGTATCCTGAAGCAAATTGGTTACGAAGAAACAGATACGGAAAAAGCAGATCTGGTCTTATATAACACCTGTACCGTAAGAGAAAATGCGAATAACAGAGTATTTGGACGATTGGGGTATCTGGGAAAATTAAAGAAGGAAAATCCGGGAATGATGATCGCGCTCTGTGGCTGTATGATGCAGGAAGACATTGTGGTAGATAAATTAAAAAAGAGCTACCGCTTTGTGGATATCATTTTTGGAACCCATAATATCTTTAAGTTTGCGGAGCTGTTACAGACTCGTCTGGAATCTGACCGAATGGTAATTGATCTTTGGAAGGATACAGAGATGATTGTTGAGAATCTGCCGAATGACCGGAAGTATCACTTCAAAGCAGGTGTAAATATTATGTTTGGCTGCAACAATTACTGCAGCTACTGCATTGTACCCTATGTACGAGGGAGGGAACGCAGCAGAAATCCGCAGGATATTCTGGATGAGATTAAAGCCTTGGCTGTGGATGGAGTAGTGGAAATTATGCTTCTGGGGCAGAACGTCAACTCCTATGGAAAGACTTTAGAATCTCCGATGACCTTTGCACAGCTGCTATCCGAGATCGAGAAGCTGGCTGGAATTGAACGAATCCGATTTATGACCTCCCATCCCAAGGACTTATCCGATGAGTTGATTGAGGTAATGGCAGGAAGTAAGAAGATCTGCAAGCACCTGCATCTTCCGGTACAATCCGGAAGCTCAAGACTCCTTAAGCTGATGAATCGCAAATACACAAAAGAAAGCTACTTGGAGCTGGTGGATAAGATCCGTGCTGCGGTACCGGATATCTCCTTAACTACGGATATAATTGTGGGCTTTCCGGGAGAAACCGAAGAGGATTTTCTGGAGACCATGGAGGTTGTGAAGAAGGTGGGCTATGATAGTGCCTTTACCTTTATTTATTCAAAACGTACCGGTACACCGGCGGCTAATATGGAAGGCCAGGTACCGGAGCAGGTTGCGATGGAGCGCTTTGACCGTCTGTTAAAGGAAGTGCAGCAAGGCTCTGCCAGGTCTGCGGGTAAGGAAGTTCATACGGTACAAAAGGTGCTGGTCGAGGAGGTTAATTCTCAGGATGCTTCTCTTATGACAGGAAGATTGAGTAATAATTTACTGGTTCACTTCCCAGGGGATCAAAGCTTGATTGGTAAAATTGTTGAGGTCAGCCTGGAGGAAAGCAAAGGCTTCTATTATATGGGAAAATTAAAAGAAGTATAATTATGAAATGATCATAGAGGGATGAGTGATTGGCATCTGATTTGGTTTGTGTTTGAAAACGAGCATTTTTGCTTGGTACCTAATCACAAAACAGGTCGGATGCCTTTCATTTGTATCATCATTTATATCTGTATACGAAACAGTTGGATTAGGAGGTTGATAAGAAACCTACAAAGAAGTGAAAGCGTATAGTCAAATCTACGTTGAATTCCTCCTTTACTGAATTTCACATCATATTAATTTTCACCTCTATCTCCTGATTCTATTTAAGATAAGGGCTTCCCATTATTTTAGACAGTTTAAGGCCACAGAAAATTCTCAGACAGTGAGGGCGAGCAGGTAATACCCGCAGCGCAATTATTAGCGTAAGCCCCAATTTACCATGGTTCTGAATAATTAATCAACAATTTGAGCCTCAAATATAGATTTCAGCTTATATTGTATAAGTACCATATAATAATTCAATATATTGATATTAATTTATGTCAGAATAGATAAATATTCGTTCGTATACTTGACATATTAGGAAAAACAGTATAAAATTTATGTGTTGTATTATTATGACAAGTGAATATAAAATAAGTGAAAAACATACAATTTTTTGAAATTATATAAATGTCACTTATATGGTTCTCTTTCGTTGTACAATGAAAACTAAATAAGGAGGTGCTCCTGTGCTACAAGAGTTTATCAAAATTGCGATTGCAGTTTTAATAACCTTAGTTGTTGTTGCTCTTATCACTTGGAAAGTTGCAATCACCTATCGCGTCAAAGTATATGAAGCGAAGATTGGGAATGCAGAAGAAAAGGCAAGAGAAATCATAGATGAAGGCTTAAAAACAGCTGAAACTAAGAAGCGCGAGGCCTTGCTCGAAGCCAAAGAGGAAGCTCTGAAGGCAAAGAACGAGTTAGACCGGGAAACTAAGGAACGTAGAGCTGAAATACAACGCTATGAAAAGAGAGTACAGTCTAAAGAGGAAAATTTAGACCGGAAAACTGAAGCACTGGAAAAGAAAGAATCCAAACTCACTGCAAAAGAAGCTGAACTTGACAAAGTGAAGCAGGAAGTCGATGATTTCCATTCAAAGCAGTTGCAGGAATTGGAGAAGATTTCTGGATTGACCTCCGAACAAGCTAAGGAATATCTGATTAAGACTGTTGAAGATGAAGTAAAACATGAAACTGCAATGCTGATTAAGGATTTAGAAAGCAGAGCAAAAGAAGAAGCGGATAAGAAAGCAAAGGACTATGTAGTAACAGCAATTCAAAGATGTGCTGCGGATCATGTTGCTGAGACAACAATATCCGTTGTTCAGCTCCCGAACGATGAGATGAAGGGAAGAATCATCGGTAGAGAGGGACGTAACATCAGAACTTTAGAGACGATGACGGGCGTGGATTTAATTATTGATGACACACCGGAAGCAGTTATTCTATCAGCATTTGATCCAATCAGAAGAGAAGTTGCAAGAATTGCACTTGAAAAGCTGATTGTTGACGGACGTATTCATCCGGCAAGAATTGAAGAAATGGTAGAAAAGGCTCAAAAAGAAGTTGAGGTTATGATTAGGGAAGCTGGAGAAGCTGCAACATTAGAGGTAGGGGTTCATGGAATTCATCCTGAGTTGGTAAAACTGCTCGGTAAGATGAAATTTAGGACAAGCTATGGTCAAAATGCCTTAAAGCATTCTATTGAAGTGGCTATTTTATCTGGCCTTCTAGCCGCTGAAATCGGTGTTGATGTTCGATTGGCGAAACGTGCCGGTCTTTTACATGACATCGGAAAATCAATTGATCACGAGATGGAAGGAACTCATGTTCAAATTGGTGTGGATTTATGTAGAAAATATAAAGAATCACCAATTGTTATTAATTCCGTTGAAGCACATCATGGAGATGTAGAATTCCAGTCACTGATTGCCTGTATCGTGCAGGCGGCAGATACGATTTCTGCAGCAAGACCTGGTGCAAGACGCGAGACATTGGAAACTTACACCAACAGACTAAAGCAACTTGAAGATATTACCAATGGCTTTAAAGGGGTAGATAAATCCTTCGCTATTCAAGCTGGTAGGGAAGTCAGAGTTATGGTTGTCCCTGAACAGATTAATGATGCTGATATGATATTATTGGCAAGAGATTTATCTAAAAAAATCGAGAATGAATTAGAATATCCAGGACAGATTAAGGTTAACGTAATTCGTGAAAGCAGAGTAACCGATTACGCAAAATAATTCCTTTTAATGACGATGAAAACAAAGACCTTGTAAATGAAAATTTACAAGGTCTTTTTGTGTGCATTGTGCCCAGCGAAAGCTGGAGCACGGGATCGGTTGTACGGATCAACAGGAACTTCTTTCACTAAAATTAATATTAAGCAATTGCGAAACAATAAAATTTCTGTAATTGTATACACAGCAGATACCATTTCTCCGCTTCAACGCATCCTTGGGGCTTAACTTCCGCTCCGAAACAGTATCAGCTGTATATACAAAAGCATCAGTTTATGAGTTTCGCAAATACTTAAAATTAACATTATAACGTGGATTAACATAATATAATAATGTAAAGTGAAACATAATATAATAATGTGATTTGACATAATATGACTATATGTAACATAATGAGAGACAGATAATTCTGATAAAAAGATCCATAAAATGTGTCTCTAAAATTGAGTAAAGAGTGCTGTAACAAACAGATGAATAAAAAAATAATTGCACAATTGATATATGGTAGACAGCACAATTAAGATTCATATCATTAGCTTACCATTTTTATTGATATGAAATAGTAAAGCGCTATCACGACGTTAAGTTATAGTCATTTATCACAGAATTATAAACAAAAACAAGGAATAATTGATGCATAAACTAGATGATAAGTATACTTTATTGTTAGAAATCATGAAAGAACTGGTAATGATGTACAACAAATCCGCGATAAGCGGACATATGAAAGCCTGAGGAGATACTTTTGTTCTATTTATTCATAAATTCTGCTTGCATATTTATAATTTATATATTACAATGATTAATATTTTAATACATAAAAACTTTAAATAGTTAAGAAAACTATTTTAGATACTGAATTTTATTAAGTAAAAAGGATGGGTGCAAGAATGGCATTAACAGTATCAAGGAAGGCACAGGCAGTAAAGCCTTCATCTACATTAGCGATAACAGCAAAAGCAAAGGATCTGATGAGTAAGGGAATTGACGTTGTTGGCTTTGGAGCCGGTGAACCGGATTTTAACACACCGGATAATATCTGTGAAGCGGCAATTGCGGCAATTCATGATGGGTTTACTAAATATACTCCGGCAGAAGGAACCCTGGAATTAAGAAAAGCGGTCTGTGAAAAATTCCTGAGATTTAACGGTATTAAATACGAACCCGATCAGATTGTTGTTAGTAATGGCGGAAAGCACTCCCTAACCAATATTTTTGAAGCGATTTGTAATCCCGGCGATGAAGTGATTATCCCATCTCCTTACTGGTTAAGCTATCCTGAGATTGTAAAGCTTGCTGATGGTATCCCTGTATTTGTCAGAGGAGAGAAGTCAAATCAATATAAAGTAACGGCTGCTCAGATTGAAGCGGCCTGTACCGATAAAACAAAAGCACTTGTCCTTAATTCTCCAAGTAATCCATCCGGTATGATTTATACAAGAGAGGAATTAGAAGCAATTGCAGAAGTTGCTGTAAGAAAAGATTTTTATGTTATTTCTGACGAAATGTATGAGAACCTCATCTACGAAGGAGAGGCACTCAGTATTGCAGCCTTTAACGATGAGATATATAAGAGAACCATTACCTGCAGCGGTGTTGCGAAAGGTTATTCCATGACCGGTTGGAGAATCGGCTTTACCGGCTCTTCCAAAGAGGTAGCGAAATTAATGGCAGGCCTTCAGAGTCATCAAACCTCGAATCCAAATTCAATTGCACAAAAAGCTGCTCTAGAGGCGTTAAACGGACCCCAGGATTCTGTAGTAAAGATGCATGCTGAATTTAATAAACGACGTGAATATATGTATGAGCGAATCACGAACATAAAACTAATCTCTGCGCTAAAGCCTCAGGGAGCATTCTATACTTTTATAGATGTGAACCAGCTGTTTGAAAAGGAATACAAGGGAAATAAGATTGCAAATGTGGATCAGCTGGCTAAAATATTACTTGAAGATTATAGTGTTGCTGTTATTCCATGTGCAGATTTTGGCTTTGCGGATCACATCAGACTGTCCTATGCAATTTCAAAGGAGCAGATTGCTAAGGGCTTGGATCGGATTGAAGCTTTCATTGAATCATTGGTGTAATACATATTGATTCCTTACCAAAGACGGATAGGTAGTGTTGTGCATTATTATAAATAATAATGCATAGTACTGCCTATTCTTTATATCTGTGGTTTGTTCCAATAGAGAGGCCAGATCAGGTCTTATTAAATCGTTTTATGAAATAATATAAATTATGACATTTTCAGAGTAGGAAGGACAACCTCTTTCATGTTGGTTGCAACGCGCAGAGAGACGGGACATTCAGGTACTTGTATGAATTGGTAGTAGCAATATGAATTGGGGAACTTGGTTAAGCAAAATAATCACACAAGTAGGGACAACAGCTCCCGTAATTCTGATGATCTGTAAAAAAAATGATTCAACGCGTGAAATTTCTTGTTGCCTGTGATAGAATAGCTTAAAAGCTATAATATATAATCAAAAATATAGAATAAGTGTTAAAGGGTTGTTAGTGCTCTAAATGAGAACGTCTCACATCCGGCATTGAGCGGCCTAATGGTTGAATGAGCGTTAGTGTGAAATATAGCATTTCGCTTTCGACAACCGGTGACCCTTATAGTAGAATGTGAATTACTATGTAAATTAGAGAATTCTATATTCTACATCTCGTGACTTAAAGTAAAAGCTATGTTAGCGTGAAATGTAGATCCTTTTATATATGCATCCTGCGACCTTACAGCTGAGTATTTGTAAAGGTGAAATGTCTGTAATAAATGACATTTCTTTAAAAATTATTAAAGTTATGAAGTAAGAAGCATCAGATAAAAAATAGAAAGAAGGAAATGAATTATGGCAATGTTTGGATTTATTGGAGTAGGAAATATGGGTTATCCTTTATTAAAGGCAACAGTAAACACTTTTGGCGGTAGTGAAGTAGTCTATATCGATGCCAGTGCTGAAAGAAATCAATTTGTAAAGAAGGACACAGGGGTAGCCTTTGCCGAAGATATTAATACGGTTGTCAAGCAGTGTAAATATCTGGTCTTGGCTGTTAAGCCTCAATTTTTCCCTCAGGTACTGAAGGAAATAAAGGATGTTGTGACGGAGGAGCAGATTGTAATATCCATTGCGGCGGGAATCACCATTGATTTTATTAAGGAAAGCCTTTCCCAGTCTGTCAGAGTAGTGCGGGCTATGCCAAATACACCGGCTCTTGTAAGTAAAGGAATGACCGGTATTAGTTTCTCCCAGGAGCATTTTACTGAGGAAGAGCATGGAATCATTGATCAGTTCTTCCGTTCCTTTGGAAAATATGAGATATTTGATGAGAAGCTGATGAATGCGGTAGTATGTGCAAACGGCAGCTCACCAGCATACGTATATATGTTTATTGAGGCTTTGGCAGATAGTGTGGTAAGCTATGGTATTCCGAGAGATAAAGCTTATACTTTGGCAGCGCAGACGGTACTTGGTGCAGCCGCTATGGTTCTTGAGACCGGCGAGCACCCAGGAAAATTAAAGGATAATGTATGCTCACCGGGAGGTACCACCATCGCTGCGGTAAAGGCACTAGAAGAGCATGGTTTTCGCAGTGCTGTTATGAAAGCTTCGGATGCCTGCTATGAAAAAGCCGTTGCCCTGAGTAATAAAAAATAAGTTAAACAATAGACGACGATAATGATAAGGAGCTTTATATGAACCCATACAAGAGAATAAAAAGAGATTTAGTACAGGAAGGTCGTATCATCGATTTTTACAAGGATACCATCGAAATTGAGGGCGGAAAAATCACTCATTTTGACTTTATCAATCATAGGGGAGCAGCGGCTATGATCCCCGTTGATCCGGATGGAAATATCATAATGGTGCGTCAGTATCGCAATGCAGTGGATCAATATACTCTGGAAATCCCAGCAGGAGGTCTAAATCCAGGGGAAGAAGGCATAACCTGTGCAATTCGTGAATGTGAGGAAGAGACCGGATATATTGCAGGTGAGGTATTTCATCTCTTTGATCTTTATACTACCGTTGCCTTTAGCAATGAGAAAATTGGAATTTATTATACCACGGGTATTCTTCCAAGCAATCAAAATCTGGATGAAGATGAATTTGTAACCGTAGAACGTCATTCGGTAGAAGAATTGACAGATATGATTCTAAGGGGTGAGATCGTGGACGCAAAAACGATTGCAGCTATTCTGGCATATAAAGTAAAAGTTGGATTATAATAAGAGATAAGAAGCAATGAAATTCATTTTCCTAAGGGAAGCTTGTTCTATTATCCCAGCGCCGACATATTTATGTTATAGATAGTGAAGATGGGCAGGCAAGGATTTATGAAACAGCAAAAGTTTTCTCTTGGCAATTTTAGCATGATACAAGTAGCATTTCTACTTCTAATCCTTGGTATGGTTTTAGGGGTAATCTATGCGAACTTATTTCAGGATAATTATATCGAAGCTTTAAAGGAATATGAGAGCAGCGTTATATCGGGTATAACGTCGCAGAATATTAATTATTCCGGTTTGTTTCGGTATATCCTCAGTAAGAACCTACAGGAATTTTTGGTATTTTGGTTACTGACGA
Source organism: Bacillota bacterium (assembly GCA_023392995.1). GTDB lineage: Bacteria > Bacillota > Clostridia > Lachnospirales > Lachnospiraceae > Mobilitalea. The sequence goes on along the minus strand of JAEWMZ010000480.1, from coordinate 48,576 downwards.
TAACAGTCCTTGGAATTCCTTTTATGGCATTTAAGATAACAGCAGTAGGATTTCACGCAGGGTTTTTAATTTCAGCTTTGACAATTCAATATGGATGGAAGGGGATTTTTCTAGTATTTATTTCAATCATTCCCCATGGACTGTTGTATATTCCCATCTCTTTAATCTGTTTATATAAGGGCTTTGAGATGAACCGTACAATCTATCAGGAGAACCGTTCTCATTTCCGTGGAATTACAAAGCTTATGCAATCCAATCTTTTGCTTTTGTTCTTGTTGGCGGCAGCATTGTTATTGGCATGTTTTCTGGAAGCTTATCCGGGTGCTTATTTACTAAAGAAAGCACTTGGTATATTGTAAGAGCTATTTTTGTCTAATAGGAGGAAGGATATGGAACAATATATCAATGATTTTCTGCTATATATGAAGGAAGTGAAGCATGCATCCAAGAATACGATGCAGGCCTATCATAATGATTTAAAGAAATTAATGCTATTCTTAGAGAAACAAGAGATTAATTCTGTTACAAAAATTAGTGAGACCAGCTTGAATTCCTATGTGCTTACCTTGGAGAAGGAAGGGCTTTCTCCCGCCTCAGTCACTAGAAATATTGCAGCGCTAAAGGCGTTTATCTTATACCTGATGAAGCAGCAGTTAATACAGGGTGATCCCTCCGAACGGATTAAGCCTCCGAAGGTTCAAAAAAAGACGCCTCAGATCATTGAGATATCACTGGTTGATAAGCTGCTGGCACAGCCTAATACGAAGACCAGAAAAGGGATTCGAGACCGTGCTATTCTGGAGCTGATGTATGCAACCGGGGTGAAGGTATCAGAGATGATAGCGATTAAGGTAACCGATGTGAACTTATCTGCCAGATACATTATCTGCGGAGATAAAAGAGAACGAATTGTTCCCTTTGGAAAGACGGCAAAAGCTTCCCTCCAGGAATATTTAAATATCAGATCCCAAAGCTTTGATAAGATGAAAAGCGAGTATTTATTCTTAAATATTAATGGTGAGCAGCTCAGTAGACAGGGCTTATGGAAGATAATGAAAACTTATGCGAAAGCAGCGGGTATGAAGGAAATCAATCCAAATGCCATCCGGCATTCCTTTGCAGCACACATGATTGGCAATGGAGCAGATTTAGGCAGTGTCCAGGAGTTTTTAGGTCATGCAGATATCGCGACAACGCAGCTGTACCTGGCACATAGCTATAAGAATAGCAGAGAGGTATATATGAACACTCATCCCAGGGCGTAGAGAATAGGAGAGTTTCTCTTGGCGTAGGGTGGCAGTCATTGTAGCCTTTCTTAGGAAGAATTGTGTGAAAGAAGCAATATTTTCACCTCGGGCATGAGCATTCTTACGGATGAAGGAGCATTTCACATCTTGTATCCCGTGAACATGCGGTCAAATGTCAATTCGTGAAAAATGCAGAGCATTTTAAATCCAGCCCCTGCGATCGAAAGGTCGAATGTCCATTCGTGTGAAATAAGAAGATATATTTTCGCATCCAGCATTGAGTGTCCTTACAGATGAATGACCGTTCGTGTGAAATACTGTGTGTTTTCATCTAGCACACCGTTATCTAAAGGTGGTAATGGTCATATGTCTGTTAGAATCAATTAGGGATAGAATGTATAAAGATGATTACTTACAAAAACAAAAGGGCTGTCCCCGGTAGAATGTGATCCGCCACTTCGTTTAAGACGAGGTGTTGGAGGGGTTCTACCGGAGGCAGCTCTTTTTTTATGAAAATCCTTATGAGATACTATCTGCAATGGTATAGATTAATTTTTCGGAGTCTTCCCAGCCCAGGCAGGGATCTGTAATGGACTTGCCGTATATATGTTCAGATACTTTTTGGCTGCCGCCCTTAATATAGCTTTCAATCATAACACCTTTTACAAGACTGGCGATATCCTTTGATAATCTGCGGCTATGGAGTACTTCCTTTACAATACGGGTCTGCTCCTTATATTTTTTATTAGAGTTGGCATGATTAGCATCAACAATGGCGGCAGGATTCTTTAAATCACGCTCCTGATACATGGTGAATAACAGATTAAGATCCTCGTAATGATAATTTGGCAGACTCTGGCCATGCTTATTCACTGCACCTCTTAGGATGGTATGAGCCAGCTCATTACCGGAAGTATTCACTTCCCAGGTACGGTATAGGAAGGTATGCTTTGCTTGAGCAGCAACTACCGAATTCAACATAACGGAGAAATCACCGCTGGTAGGATTCTTCATACCTGCAGGAACGTCCATTCCACTAATGGTAAGACGGTGCTGCTGATCCTCAACAGAGCGGGCACCCACTGCTACATAGGAGAGAATATCTTCTACATAAGGCCAGTTTTCCGGATAGAGCATCTCGTCCGCAGCGGTAAGACCCGTTTCTGCTATTGCGCGTAAATGCATCTTTCTCATGGCAATCAAGCCTTCCTGCAAATCCGGTTCCTTCTCCGGATCTGGCTGATGTACGATTCCCTTATAGCCTTCGCCGGTGGTTCTTGGCTTATTTGTATAAATTCTTGGAATTAAGATAACCTTATCCTCGACCTTTTCCTGAACCTTGGCAAGGCGGGAGATATAATCACATACTGCATCCTCGTTATCAGCAGAGCAAGGACCGATGATGACAAGGAATTTATCGGAAGAGCCTGTAATGACATCTTTAATCTGCTGGTCACGTTCTTTTTTACGAAGCACATCTCTTGGCGGCAGTGGATAAGCCTTCACCAAATCCTCTGGTGAGATAACTTCTTTAATAAATTGAAAACTCATTTTATCGATCTCCCTCGTATTTTGTTGATTCATTTTATCTTGTTTTATATCCTACGTCAAGGTAATTGCAGAATATTTTGGCTGAAGAAAGGTTATTTGCTATAAATTGGATGAATGCTACTGTATAAATATCCATTTACAAACATATAACGGTAATCATTGTAGCGCTATAAAAGGGGATTTACAAAGAGGAGACAAAGAAGTACGCCGTAAGGCTGGATATATATTCAGATTGTATTCATCACTTTCTCATTATGGTTGTATAAATTAAGAGAAATTCCAGTATTCTAAAGAGCAAAAAGTGAAGCTTCATAAATCTTGTGCATAGTTTTTCAATAGGTTCCTTAATAGAAGGCATCAATAAATATCGGTATAATTTAACAGTAATTATAAGAAAAATCCCAGGACTGGATAGGCTTTTTTTATATTATGGTATATAATAATAGATGAAACAAAAAGTGCTTTTTCTTTCTGAACACTGCTGATTTTGGATATCAGCGAAATTATCATATAAATAAATTGGAGGTAATACTCATGAAGATGTATGATTTGATTCATAAAAAGAAAAATAAAGAAAAGTTGACTAAAGAAGAAATTGAATTTATTATTCAAGGCTATACACAAGGTTCCATTCCGGATTATCAAATGTCAGCATTTTTAATGTCCGTTTGCTTAAATGGAATGGATCATGAAGAAACTGCGGCTTTGACGGTTGCAATGGCTCATAGCGGTGACATACTGGATCTATCGAAAATCCATGGAATAAAGGTGGATAAGCACAGTACCGGCGGTGTAGGTGATAAAACCTCTTTGGTACTTGGACCTTTAGTAGCAGCGCTTGGAATACCCGTAGCAAAGATGTCCGGCCGCGGTCTGGGGCATACCGGAGGGACGATTGATAAGCTGGAGAGCTTCCCTGGCTTTTCAACCACCATTACAACAGAGAAATTTATTGAGAATGTTAATACCATTAAGATGGCCATTGTTGGTCAGACGGCCAATCTTGCGCCAGCTGATAAAAAAATTTATGCACTTCGCGATGTAACGGCAACCGTTGATAACATTTCCCTTATAGCCAGCAGTATTATGAGCAAAAAAATTGCCTCTGGCTCTGATGTCATTGTTTTGGATGTCAAGACAGGCAGCGGCGCCTTTATGAAGACCTTAGAGGAATCCTTGGCTTTGGCTCGGGAGATGGTTCAGATTGGAACAATCGCAGGAAGAAAAACCTATGCTGTTATTACAGATATGAACCAACCCTTAGGAAATGCCGTTGGTAATACACTGGAGGTAATAGAGGCAATTGATACCCTGCGCGGGGAAGGACCAAAGGATCTGTTAGAGGTTAGTATGATCCTGGCAGCGTATATGCTGGTCGGTGCTGAGATTGCGAAGGATATCGAGGAAGCAAAGATGCTTCTGGAGGAGAAGCTGGCAGATGGAAGTGCGCTGAAGAAGTTCGCAGAATTTGTCCGTGCACAAAATGGTGACAGTGAACCGATTTTTAACACCGAGCTATTTGCGAAAGCCAGAATCGCAGAAGAAGTCACCGCTCCGGAAGATGGTTATATTACCTATATTCATACTGATGAAATCGGTATGACTTCCTTAATTCTCGGTGGCGGAAGAGAAACCAAGGAGAGTGTCATTGATATCAGTGTTGGTGTTAAGATTCATAAAAAGCTTGGCGACTATGCTACTAAGGGAGAATCCATTGCTACCTTGTATGCCAACGACGAGAAGAAGTTGGCCGAAGCAAAACAGCGCTTGTTAAATTCTTATGTGATCGGACAGGCGAAAATAGAGAAACCAAAGACTGTATATGCAATTGTGACGAAGGATGGAGTTACCACCTTCTAGTATATCGTTTTCTTACCAGTTATTTTAGAGAAAACAATGTACAAGGAACAAAGATAAATACAGGAAAGGATTTTTACTTTAAATTTTATTGTTTTATTTATTCCAGAATACAGTTTTCCGGTAATCCGACATACACTATACTAAAGACGGATGAATGAGCCGGAGTGTGGGAATGAATGAGGATAGTTGCTGTAAGAGACCCTTTTATTACAATATCATAAAGCTGATCATCATCGTGATCATAGGTATCGTGATGCTGAAATTTGTATATGAGAATTCTTCCTTATTTTATCAAAAATCAATTCAGTTACCTTTTTCACTTCATTTGAATAAAAGGGATTTATATTTGATCAAAGGGGAAGAATTTCATCTTTATGTTTATGCCCTTAATAAAAGGGTCGCTTTTTATTCTACTAATTTTAGAGTGGCTGATGTTAACTTCAACGGAAGAGTATATGGTTATCAGATTGGTAAGGCCTTCATCATAGCCGAGGTGGATCATAAGGAGCTAAAATGCAGAGTACACGTAATTGATATTAATAAGAAAACTCTTCGACTGAAAAGAGGAGACACGTATCATTTAAAGATTAAAGGGACTTATTCCTATGTGCGCTGGAAGAGCGGGGATGAACGAGTGGCTACCGTTAATCTCTTTGGCCATGTGACAGCCGTTGAGAAAGGAAGAACGGTTATTGTTGCAAAGGTGAAAGGAAAAATCCTGACATGCAACGTAATTGTAGAGGATTAGGAGTAGTTTAGTACAAACCAAAAAAAGTAAGACAAATTTATGCAAAGTTTGGTCTAAAAACCAGGAGCCTGGATTAAAATGTAATAATCGAGATATTCAGATTCAACCGTTTCTACGGTGGGATGGAGGTAGTTTTGAAGAGGCTCTTTGTTTTATTATTAATTGGCTCTATGATTTTATTATCATTAAGCCCTATAACAATTTACGCGAAAAGTAACAAAAAAACTGAGGAGACCAAGGAGGTACAGGCAACAGCAACAGCAGATCCCAAGGTGGATATCACCTCATCAGCAGCGGTGCTCATCGAAGGATCGACGGGAACAATTATCTATGATAAAAATAAGGATGAACGCTTAAAGCCGGCAAGTATCACCAAGATTATGACCTTATTACTAATTTTTGAGGCACTGGATGCTGGTCAAATTAGTTTGACGGATGAAGTAAGTGTAAGTGAACATGCTGCTTCGATGGGAGGTTCCCAGGTATTTCTGGAGCCTAATGAAACGCAGACGGTGGATACGATGATCAAGTGCATCAGTATTGCCAGTGCAAATGATGCCTGTGTTGCATATACATAAAGGAATCTTATTTCTTTATGTATCTTCTTAGAAAAGAAAAATATTTGAATAAAAAATTGAATGAAAAAATTAGTAGAAAATAAGCTGTTGAAATATCAAAAAAACTAGTGAATTAGGCTGTTTGCTAAAAAATAGGATGTCGTGTTTTATGTCGTATTTTATGTCGTTGAAATGTCGTATCCATATATGATATAATATGTATTAGTTAAAATTATATTTGAAGGGCAGTAATTCATTCTTAGGAGTGAATAGCTGCTCTATTTTATTGTCTCTAAGGATGGTGATCTGATGAATGCGGTTGAACCGATTCGAGATAAGAAGGTTATAGATGATGTTGCGGAATTTCTCTTAGCTAAAAATGAGAGAAACTATGTACTGTTTATGTTTGGTATCTATTCTGGCCGGAGAATATCCGATATACTTAAACTTCGTGTGCGTGATGTGCGAAATAAAAGCAATCTTGTAATTAAAGAGAAAAAGACTGGTAAGGAAATGAAGTTCCCAATTAATCATGAATTAAAACCTATTCTTGAAAAATACATAGAAGGCAAGCCGGATTATGAGTTTCTGTTTAAATCAAGAAAAGGTAAGAACGAACCTATAACCAGACAACAAGCTTATAACATCCTTAACGAAGCTGCTGATGCCTTTGATCTCTATTCGATCGGAACTCATACAATGCGTAAGTCTTTGGGCTATCACATGTATCAACAGACGCAAGATATAGAGTTAGTCAGGAAGATACTGAATCATACAGACGAAAAGTCTACAAGAAGGTATATAGGAATAGACCAGGATATGATAGACAAAGCCATGCTAAAGTTTTCTTTTAAGTAATCATTCAGTCGAATGATTATATATTTTTTACCCTTCAATTTGTCTCAAATCAATGGTGTAAAATAAGCATTTACATTTTTTCGCCGATTAATAGAAGAAACGCTACAAAACGAATTTAACACATTATCTCTTATGACAAATTCGAGATAAAATTTATAGGAGCTAATAATTGTTATGACCGAGGAACAGGTTTACAGCTGGGTCAGTAGACTTATATCAGAGGATAGACTTGAAGAGTTCTATCATTCAACATATTGGAGGAAGCTAAGAAAAGAAATATTAGAAGAATATAAGTATGAATGTCAGAGGTGTAAAGGTAAAGGATTATATACCAAAGCAACTACAGTTCATCATGTACAATATGTTCGTAAGCATCCAAGATTCGCACTCAGTAAGGTTTACATATTCCAAGGGAAGGTATATGTAAACCTTATTCCTTTATGTCATAACTGTCATGAAGAGATACATGGTCATAGAAATGTAATAAAGATTCCATTAACAGAGGAAAGGTGGTAAGAGATGGACGGATTCATTAAACTAAGAGATACCTTTAGAGAGACAGCAGATATACTTGATGAATTTATTGCTTTGGAAGAAAAGGAAAAGAGTGGTCAAGATATTTCGAAAGAAAGCGAAGCAATACTTGGTAGATTTATGATGAAGATGATTATACTTCAACAATTGCAAGAGGAACTCTAGTTATACCCCCCATCAATTTAAAACGCATTTTAATTCTACATGCCGTTACTCGGCTATGGGGTAGACAAGAGAAAGATTCTGAGTAAGTTGAAAAAAGAGGGGGGTGGTAGGATGGCAGGAGCCGGGAATAAGAAAGCAGCACGGAAGGACATTAAGTCTGATATGTTGGAGCAATTGGAACGCAATGGAACAGTTGGAAAGTATTATACAGATCTGATTGATGATTACATGGATCTATATGATACAAAGAAAAAGCTGATCGAAGACATCAAAGTAAGAGGAGTAACGGTCGGCTATAATAATGGTGGTGGTCAATGCGGTCAGAAGAAGAATGATTCAGTTGACCAGCTGATTAAAGTGAATGGTCAGATGCTTAAGATCATCGTTGCTCTTGGTTTGAATCCATCTAAGGATGGTGGTGGAGATGGAGATTCAGACGGAGATGAAATGTAGGCTTGGAAGTTACCACCCATACATAGATAGTTATATTGATGGATGCCGAAGCGGAACAATCACGGTAGGGCAAGATATTCTTCTGGCCTGTGATGTAATAGAAGAGAAGCTTAACAATCCAGATGTATTTATAGACCATGAGAAAATAGACAAAGCCGTAGAGCTCACAGAACGATACTTCGAAATGAAGTTATTTGACTGGGAGCTTTTTGTTATGGCTCTGATCCATTGCTATCAATCCAGTGATACAGTCGTATTCGATGAAATTATGATTATGATGGGGCGCGGTAATGGTAAGAATGGTTTTATATCTCCGGTCGCCTGGTATCTTACAACCCATTATCACGGTATCAAAGGTTATAATGTCGACATCATAGCAAATAGTGAGGATCAGTCTGAGACATCATTTAATGATATTTATGATGTTCTAAAAAAGTACTGGGCTAAACTTAAGAAATTCTTCTATAAGACAAAAGAGGTTATAACCAATATAAAGACTAACTCTTATATTAGGTATAACACTTCAAATGCTAAGACAAAGGATGGTAAGCGTTCAGCTTGTCTCATATTCGATGAAATACATGAGTATGAGAACTATGACATGATCAGTGTTTTTACATCTGGTTTCGGCAAACGAAAGCACTCTAGGATATTTTACATAACAACGAACGGTCATGTAAGAGAGGGTGTCATAGATGATAAGCTTAAGTTAGCAAGTGATGTATTACATGGAATTATTAAAGATCTTGGATTTCTTCCACTACTATTTCGCATTGACAGCGAAGAGGAAGCACTTGATCCAAAGATGTGGCATAAAGCAAACCCTTCGTTAAAATATTTGCCGGAGCTGCTAAAGGTAATTCAGTCAGAGTTTATTAAAATGAAATATACTCCAAGCATTGAAAGGGACTTTTATACAAAGCGTATGAATTGGCCTAAGAGTAATGCGGAGATTGCCGTTACCGATTGGAAGTACATCGAAGCCACAAACAAGCCAATACCGGATACTATTGGATTAACAGCAGTAGTTGGTGTTGACTATATGAAAGTTACTGACTTTGCATCAGTCAATATTCATTTTAGAGATGGGAATTATCGTATCGATATCAATCATTCCTGGTTGTGCTTAAAGTCTGATGATATCCCGAGGCTTAAGGTTCCATGGAAGGAATGGGCTGATAAAGAGTATATAACTTTAGTTGATGATGTGGAGATATCTCCAGATCTCATTGCAGAATATATTGCTGAGAAGGCTCTCTTATATAATATTCAGAAACTGGCGCTTGATAATTACAGATATACTTTATTATCCGAAGCATTGAAAAAAGTTGGGTTTGATGCAAAAGAAAGAAAAAATGTGTATTTGGTAAGACCTTCAGATATCATGAAGGTTGTTCCAGTTATTGATAGTTGTTTTGTAAATGAGTACTTTATCTGGGGAAATAATCCTCCACTACGTTGGGCAACAAACAATACTAAACTGGTGGTGAGCGGTAGAAAACAAGGAACAGATACTGGCAATTATTATTATGCAAAGATAGAATCTAAGAGTCGGAAAACTGACCCATTCATGGCGGTAGTTCATTCGATGTGCATTGAAGATGTATTAGGTACCGGGATTGTATTAGAAACACCAGACGTTGGAGTTTATACATACTAGAAGGAGGTGATGATAATTAGCATTCGAACGTGGTTAATAGATAGACTTGGTGGTAATACCGAAATCGAGGTTAACTCTGCTGCATTTTTTAACTGTGCTGTAGAGTATTACATCAGGAATTTAGCTTTTCAATCTGCGGTTAATTTAATAGCAAATGCTGTCAGCAAATGTGAGTTCAAGACTTATTTTAACGGCAAAGAAATCAAGGGAAGGGAGTATTACCTTTTTAATATCGAACCAAATAAAAATCAAAATTCAACGACATTCATCCATAAATTGATATCGAAGTTATATCTGGAAAACGAATGTCTAGTAATTGAACAGAATGGTCAACTCCTGGTAGCGGATACTTACTTCAAAAAAGAGTATGCGCTTTTTGATTGGCAGTTTACCGGGGTAACGGTTAATGAATATTCTTTCAGCAAGACATTTTATATGAGTGAGGTTATGTTCTTCCAGCTGAATAACGGAGATGTCCGTAAACTGATTAATGGCCTGTATGAGAGTTATGGAGAAATGATTGCTTATGCACAAAAAAGCTATAAGAAATCCAGAGGAAGTAAAGTAATACTTGAGGTATCAACATTAGCTCAAGGCAAAACGGATTTTAAAGAAACATTTGAAAAAATGATGAATGAGTATTTTAAAAAGTACTTTGAAGCTGACAATGCAGTCCTTCCTCTTTTCGAAGGATATAAGGCTACAAATGAGGGGTCTAAAACCTATTCAAATGAGGGTACTCGCGACATCAAAGCAATGATAGATGATATATATGACTTCACAGGTAGAGCGCTACAAATACCTCCTGCGCTGCTCAGAGGCGATATGGCAAATATTAAAGATGCAGTTGATAATTTCTTGACGTTTTGCATTGATCCATTATGTGATATGTGCCAGGAAGAAATCGTTCGTAAGCGGTGCGGATATAGCGGATTTATTCAAGGAACCTATATAAAGATTGATACCAAGACAATTAAGCATATTGATCTACTTAGTGTTGCAACCTCAATCGAGAAACTCATTTCAAGCGGATGCTTCTGTGTTAACGATATTCGCAGAAGTGTAGGAGATGAAGAAATCAATGAAGATTGGGCGAATCAACATTTTATAACTAAAAATTACAGCTCAGTGGAAGAATTGCTAGCTGCTATAAATGGGGGGTGTTAACGTAATGACATAAAAACGGTAACACCTATTTTATTGGGAAGGAGAGATAAATTGAAAAAACAGATTTGGCAATTAAAACAATCCACAAATCTCGAAGTATTGGAGATATATGTGTATGGATGCGTTGAGGGGGATAGTTACGATTGGTGGAGCGGTGAAATGATTGAAAGTGACACCTCAGCGAATCACTTCAAAAATGAGTTAGAAAAGTACCCAGACGTTAAATTCATCAATCTATATGTTAATTCAAATGGTGGGGAAGTTATGGAAGCTATGGCAATCCGCAACCAGTTAAAACGACACCCGGCATATGTGACCGGATATGTGGATGGGTTCGCGTGTTCAGCTGCTTCCTTCATTTTAACCGGGTGCGATAAGGTTATTATGTATTCCAACACTATGCAAATGCTTCATGATATGTGGCAATATTGCGCCGGGAATTACAGAGAACTTAGAAAGTACGCTGATGATCTTGAGCAAATATCTATTGGAAATCGCCAAGCATACGTAGAAAAATCCAATGGAAAGCTTACTGAGGCAGAAGTGGCAACAATTCTTAGCAATTCTTCGTGGCTAACAGCAGAGCAATGCCTGAGCTACGGATTAGCTGACGAAATTGTAAGCGAAGCGAAAGACCTAGTGGAAGCGCAAAAGATTGCACAACAGGTTAATAAAAACCTGGTACAGCAGATGAATTACAATAAAGCACTTGTAGCATTGAGGCAAGAAATGGTTGAAACACCTAAAGATCCAATACAACCAGCAGAAGAAACACCAAAGGAAAATAAACTAAAACAATTTATGTTGGGATTAAGCCAACAGAAAGAGAGGAATTAATTCATGAAAAATTTGGATGCATTGAACCAAGCAAAGGTAGTTATTTTGCAAAGACTTAACGCAGCAATCACAAGCGGGGATGAAGCGGAATTCACTCAAGCATACACAGATCTTTGTAATAATATCCAGGAAGCAGTTATGCAAGAGGCTTCAGGACTCATTCAAGCCGCAGACACCAATGTATTAGTTGGAAGAGGAGTTAGGCAGCTAACTTCCGAGGAAAATAACTATTACCAAAAAGTGATTGAAGCTATGAAATCCAGTAACCCCAAGCAAGCTCTGACTGATGTTAATGTGGTATTGCCAATCACTACGATTGATGCTGTATTTGAAGATTTAACAGCTGCACACCCGTTACTTGAGGCTATTAATTTCCAGAATACTTCCGGTTTAATTGAGTTTCTGGTTAATACCAATACAAAGCAGCTTGCTACATGGGCATCGTTAACAGCAGCTATTGTTACAGAGCTGACGAGCGGATTCAAGAAGATTAACATGACATTACATAAATTATCCGCATTCTTACCGATTGCAAAATCCATGTTGGATCTGGGGCCGGTATGGTTAGATCGGTATGTTAGAACTATTTTAGCTGAAGCATTAGCGTTTGGATTAGAAGAGTCAATTATTAATGGAACAGGTAAGGATATGCCGATCGGAATGAATCGACAGGTCGGAGCTAATGTTGTTGTTACTGGTGGAGTTTACCCAATAAAGGAAACGGTTCCTTTGACTGGGCTTGATCCATTATCTTACGGCACGTTACTCGCTACTATGGCGGTTGATGCAAATGGAAGACCAAGAGTAGTTGATAAGGTTATAATGATCGTTAATCCAGTAGATTATTTAACTAAGATTATGCCGGCTACTACTGTAAGAAGTACGGATGGAACATATACCAGCAATGTTTTTCCGTTCCCTACAACAGTAATTCAATCAGTCCAGGTGCCGACTGGAAAAGGTATCGTTGGTTTAGCAAAACGGTACTTTATGGGAATTGGAACTGAGAAATCCGGGAAGATTGAATATTCAGACGAATACAAATTCTTGGAAGACGAAAGGGTCTATCTTGTTAAGCTTTATGGTCATGGTGAGCCACTCGATAATAACGCTTTCATTTACGTTGATTTAAGTAACCTGGTGCCAACAGTGCAGGAAGTATTTGTAACAAATGCTGCTGAGATTGGAACGGTGTAATAGCCTATGGAAGTGAAGGTTATAAAGATATACAGAGATAGATACACTAGGCACCTTCACAGGCCAGAGGAAATAATCGAAATGACACAAGAGCGGTATTGTGAAATTAATAGTACCGCTCGGGGTCCATATGTGAAGGTTATAAAGGAAGTTGAATCGACAGATGTAACAATTAATTCATCAGAGTTAAATCCTGCCGATTCTATTGAAACGAATGTATCTGATCCAATGGAAGAAAAAACAATCAATCAAGTAGAACCAAGTACAACCGATTCAAGTGAAGATATTTCAAGCGATCCATCCGTTTCAACTTCGCCAGAACCTATTCAATCAAATACGGATGAAGCAGCAGTATCAACTTCATCCGCTCCAGCAGAAGTGGTTACAGATAATCCAGTGGAAACTAAGGCAGAGAAGCCCAACAAAGCCAGTGGATTTAAACCGAATAAGGCAAGAGCTTATCAATCGAAGAAATCCAAAGAAGGTGATATATAATGCTTCCACAAGGACTATTAGAAGATGTCAAGGATTATCTGGATATAACCTGGACTGATGCTAAAACCGATGCAAAGATAACCGGAATAATCGAGCGCGGTATGAAATATATCGATCACGTTGCAGGCTCTGAATTAGATTATGTAGTCAATGATAAGCCAAAGGAATTATTACTTGACTATTGCAGATATGTCCGGTCGAATGCCCTTCCTGATTTCCAGGCAAATTATTTGCCAGAATTGTTGTCGCTCCAGATCAGCCAGGAGGTTAAGAATTATGAAGCTCAGTACGATAACACAAACCTATAATGATGGAATTGCAGATATATATTCTGTAAAAAATTCAGCAGCCAATGGAGATTTTCCAATAGAGGTATTAGAGCTAAAGATCAAAACACTATGTTATCAGGAATTAACAGTCGGTATGGGGCGGTTCTGGGAAGCTTCCCAGGAGAATACCAAGATCGAAAGATTGTTAAGAATTCCTAGGATTAATATAATTAAGCGTGGTGATGTCATTATACCAATTGATGGGGAACAGTATAAGATTGTTCAAATTCAGTTTCCCAAAGGCATTGTTCCTGCAAGCATGGATATCTCATTGGAAAGGGTGGAATCAACTTATGGATTTGAGTAAAGTTCGTGATCTTTTTGAAGCGGTACTTCCAGGGGCTGTCTATCACATTGAAGCACGTACAACAAATGATAAATATATCGTATGGGCTGAGGATGGTCAAGTAGGCGCTTCTTATGCAGATGATAAAATGGTAGATCAGGAAATCGAAGGAACTGTTGATCTATTTACCCGGTATGAATATGACCATATATTTGATACGCTTCAAATGGCAATGAACAATTCTGATATGACATGGAGATTTAATTCAACCCAACGTGAGACTTCAACAGGATATTTTCATCATGAGTGGGTATGGAGGATGGTGAAATCTATTGGCAAAGATGATTAATAAGTTACCAGAAGAATACATAAGTAAGCTCTCTAAGCTAGGGAATGCATCTGCTGATATCTGCAAAAAAACGGTGAAAGCTGGTGCTAATCCAGTGGCAAACGAAATTCGCAAGAGCCTTCAAGCACTTCCTGAGGATACATTTCGAAGATTGGGGAATGATGAGAAATTTAGTGGAGTACCGAGTGCTCAGAAGAAGGATCTATTAGATTCTCTTGGTGTAACTCCGGTAGACATTGACCGTAATGGAATTATTAACGTTAAGATAGGATTTCATGGATATGGAAGCTATAAAACAAATAAATACCCTAACGGATTACCAAATAAATTACTTGCAAGAGTGGTAGAAAGTGGTTCATCCGTTCGTAAAAAAACACCATTTGTAAGAAAGGCTGTATCTAGAGTGAAAGATAAGTCACTAGAAGCAATGAAGGAATCTATAGATAATGATATAAGAAGTCTTGGATTATAGGAAGGAGATAGAAAATGAAAAAGGTAGGTTTAAAATATCCTGTTTGCGCATTGTACGATGATAGCACTGGTTCCCCTGTATATTCTAGCGGAATGGTAATGGGTAAGGCTATGACTGCTAATCTTGCATGGACAAATAACAGTGTAACACTATATGCAGATGATGCATTGGATGATATTGACCAGTCAATCACAGGAGGCACAGAGGCACTTGGTTTGAATGAATTAACTCATGAGGTGCAGGCGTTTATATTAGGCCATCAGATTAATGGAAGTGGAGAATTCATTATAAATGAAAATGATTTAGCTCCATATGTTGGACATGGGTTTTACGCTAAGGTAAAACGGAACGGTGCATATAAGTACCGTGCTGTATGGTTATACAAGATGCAGTACAGTGAACCAGCAGACGACAATACAACTAAGGGAGAGACAGCAGCCTTTGCAACACCAACTATAAACGGAACTATTATGAAAGATATCAACGGTAATATGAAAATTGAAAAATTGTTTGATATGGAAGTAGATGCGATTGCATGGCTTAATACAAAGGCTGGTATACCAGTAGCTTCTTCTGATGGATTAACAGGATTAATAATGACTGGAACAGGTGGAATCTTGTCACCTTCCTTTGGTGTAAGCACAAGGTATTATACATTTGTAGGATTAACAAGTAATAGCTTTACTATCACTGCTACGGCTGCAAATCATACAATTAAACTATATGTTAATGATGTACTAACGCAGACATTAACAAGTGGAGTAGCATCATCTGTGATTGCTATGGCTACAACAGGAACTAAGAAACTAAAAATTGTAGCCTATGAACCAGGTAAACAATCACAAACAACTGAGATTGTGGTTGTAAAAGTATCGTAGTAATTAATGGGGTAGAACAACCTACCCCATATTTAACATGAATGGAGGATTTATTATGAAGGATGTATTTCGTCATATAAGTGCTGGTGGTAAAGAATATCCGCTAGCATTTAATCTTAATGTTATTGAATGTGTACAGGATCGCTATGGCAGCATGAGCAAATTTGCAGAAGCGTTAAGCCCAGGAGTTGATGAGCAAGGGAAGCAAATTGAGCCTAAAATGCATGATGTGAAATTTATATATGCTACATGCATAAATGAAGGAATTGAGATGGAGAACGATCCAGAATGTCAATATTATAAAAAAAGAGATGAACCAAGAAAGCTGCTGAATGAAAAACAGGTAGGCAGGATTCTTGGAGGTGTGCTGGAAGCAACCTCTGTTATTAAAAACTTAGTAACAGATTCAAACCGATCTAAAGATTCAACCGAAGTAGATTTGGACGATGAAGAAAAAAACTTGATGACCGGGCAATAATTATCCCTATTGCTCGGATAACTTATATAGGTGTAAAAAAAATGGGATACCGAGAAAAGGATGTAGGTCGCATGACACTTGGTAAGTTTATCAGGCTTTATCGTGAATACAAAAATGATTTTGACCAAGAAATGATAATGAACACTAAACATATCAGATATTGTGATTTAGAAACTTCATCAGATTTAGACGAAGCTATCCCATTTTAAAAAAGGCAGGTGATATAAATGGCTTATGATATTGGACCCAAAATAGGAATTGATGGGGAATCAGAATTTCGTAATGCTATAAATGGAATAAATGAAAATTTGAAAACGCTTGGCACTGAGATGAAGGTTGTAGCAAGCCAATTTGATAAAGGAGATAATAGTGTAGAGGCTTTATCTGCTGCAAATGAAGTACTAAACAAGCAAATTGATGAGCAGAAAAATAAACTGAATGAATTGCAAAAAGGGCTTACTTCGGCAGCAGAAAAATATGGTGAAAATGATAAGGTTACTCAAGGATGGCAAAGAGTTGTGAACCAAGCAACGGCTGAGCTTAATACGATGGAACGGCAGCTTAAAAGCAATAATGATGTAATTGAAAGTGCTAAAAACCAAACAGATGATTTAAGCAAAGAATTTGAACAATTAGGGAACAGTGCTGAAAATGCAAGCGATAATTCTTTGAGTTTTGCTGATATATTAAAGGCGAATTTATTATCAAGTGCGATTATATCAGGTATTCAATTATTAGTTAATGGTTTTAAAGAACTTGGATCAAGTACGATAGGATTTGTAACTGATTCAAACACTGCATTTAATGATTTGGTAACAAAAACAGGAGCAGTAGAAGAAGAATTTGACGGTTTAAAACAAACTATGAATGATATCTATGCCAATAATTTTGGAGCAGATATACAAGATGTTGCGGATTCTATGGCAGTTGTTAAACAACAGACAGATCTATCAGGTGAATCTTTGAAAAATATGACAGAACAGGCTTTGTTGCTAAGAGATTCATTTGAATTTGATGTATCAGACAGTGTACGGTCAGCGAACATGCTAATGGATACATTTGGCTTATCTAGTGAAGAAGCTTATAATCTAATTACACAGGGAGCGCAAAATGGACTTGATAAAAATGGTGACTTACTGGATACAATAAATGAGTATAGTGGTCAATTTAGTGGTCTGGGATTAAGCGCAGAAGATATGTTCAATATGCTTGCTAATGGAGCAGAGGGAGGAACATTTAGCGTTGATAAATTAGGAGATGCTGTAAAGGAATTTGGAATACGTGTAAAAGATGGATCAGATTCTACAAATACGGCATTTGCTGACATTGGATTGAACGCTGACGATATGGCACAAAAATTCGGTGCCGGAGGGGATAGTGCAAAACAGGCAATGACGGAGACGGTTAATGCTATCTTTTCTATCAAAGACCCGTTAGCACAAAATGTAGCAGGTATTGCATTATTCGGAACACAGTGGGAAGACCTTGGAGCATCGGGGATAAAAGCATTAACTAACTTAGATGGTGCAATCTCAACTACAAGCTCAGCATTAGATAATATCAATCAAAAAAAATATGATGATATTGGTAGTGCAATGGAAGGCCTAGGACGGCAGATACAGACAAGTATATCTGAGCCATTGGAAAAAAGCATAATGCCAATAATTCAAGAAATAACAGATTATGTTAAGGAAAATGGATCACAAATAGCTGAAACTGTTGGAAACGTAGCTGAAAAAGTAGGTGAATTAGTTGAATGGATCGTTGATAACAAAGATACACTTATCTCAGCGATTGCTGGAGTTGGAGCTGGTTTTGTGGCGTGGAATGTAGTAACCATGATACAGGGAGTGGTAGGAGCAATAAAGGCTTTTCAATTGGCGAATGAAGGCGCTACTATAGCACAAGCTGCATTAAATGCAGTAATGAATGCCAATCCAATAGGTATTATTATAACAGCAGTTGCTTCACTGGTAGCAATTATTGGAACCTTATGGGCTACGAATGAAGATTTCAGAGAAGGTGTTAAAGGGATATGGAATGGTATAACAGAAACTGTATCAGGAGCGATTGAGAAGGTAAAAGAATTTCTTTCAGGGGTCATAAGCTTCGTAAAGGATAATTGGCAATCACTTCTACTTATGCTAGTTAATCCAATTTCAGGCGCCTTTAAATTGATATATGACAATAATGAGGTATTTCGAACTAAAATAAATGAATTGGTTGAAAATATTAAAACATTTTTTGTTGATCTTGGTAAAAGCATAGGGGAATTGCCAGGAAAATTGAAAGAACATTTCGATAATGGAGTACAGAAAATTCAAGATTTCGCAAACAGCCTAAAGGAAAAAGCAATCGAAGCGGCAAAGAATGTATTGACCCAAATTGTTAGCGGCCTTAGCAATTTACCTGATAACTTAAAGAGCATAGGTATTAATGCAGTAAAAGGCATATGGAACGGTATGAATAGCCTTGGGACATGGATCGTCAAGAGCGTAATCGAATTTGGTGGTGATATTATTACAGGATTAACAAATGGATTAACTGGAATAGCAGACATTGGAATTAATCTTGTAAAAGGTATCTGGAATGGAATAAGCAACGCAACTGATTGGATACTTGATAAGATTAAGGGTTTTGGAGCTTCTGTTCTTAATGGAATCAAGAGTGTATTCGGAATTCATTCTCCATCCACTGTATTCAGAGATGAAGTTGGAAAATATCTTGCACAGGGACTTGGCGAAGGATTTGTAAACGAAATGAGTAACGTAACAAACGAAATAAGTAG
Source organism: Bacillota bacterium (assembly GCA_023392995.1). Classification (GTDB taxonomy): domain Bacteria; phylum Bacillota; class Clostridia; order Lachnospirales; family Lachnospiraceae; genus Mobilitalea. Next base: position 29,667 of record JAEWMZ010000480.1, on the reverse strand, counting down.
CAGTATACCAAAGGACTTTGAAATTGATGCCTCGTATAATGTGTCAGCATCAAAAGCCACTACATCATCATCCCAGCAAGATCTATTAAATTCAATAATAGGGTCACTGGGTATAGAGATAAAAGCCACTGAAACAAACGGAGGTATATTCGAGTTTATTAGGCTTGAAGCAAAGAAATATTACCAAAGGACGGGGATAGCTCCATTCCCGGTAGGGTGATACCATGGCATTCGATGGACACTTAATAAGAATAAACGACGTAGAAATCCCCAACAGATACATAAACATGAGGACATATTCATGCAGGCCGATAATTAGAAGATTGCTCAGGAGTTATTATACTGCAGATGGTCATTTGCATGAGGTTTATTCCCCGTATACTACATCAGAAATAAAATTCTCAACCAATGCAATGAAAAAGCCAGCTGTCGATGCGTTTATGGGATTCTTTCCTTTATATAGCGGCTTAACTATTGAATTTTGGGATCAACAAACTGGTGCGTATTACACTTCTAATACCTTTAAAATTAACGATTTAGAATTTAGACACTACAAAGTCAGGGGTGTAGATATTATATATCAGCCTATTGACATTGTTTTGACAAGCTTATAAGGCGGTGTAGCGATGGAAGAAGCAATAAAAAATCTTTATAAACAAGGGGCTGCTATAACTCCTGTCATGTATTTCCCATCATTGGGGCTTACTTTATCAGATTCAATTATTGAGGAAAGCTCTAAAATTATAGAAAGCATAGTCAATAGCGATAACGTGTTATATGGAGCTTGCATAGCTTCCCAATGCGAGATAAACATAGAGTTAATTTCTAATTATTTGACAGGACTTGAGTTTGAATATAAGCACATCATTGGAGAATATACAGTTCCACTTGGAATTTATAAAGTTTATAGTTGCACTAAAAGCGATGATATGACAACAAAAAATATCGTAGCTTATGACCGCATGAAAAAAATCGAGGTCGATGTATCTTCATGGTACAACGGCCTTTTCTCTACTGGTATAGAAACATATACCCTAGCACAGTTTAGAGCATCATTCCTGGCTCACGTAGGCCTTACAGAGGACACAAGCAAACTTCCACTACCTAATGATTCCATGATTATTGAAAAGACCATAGATCCCACGCAACTATCCGGTAGAACAGTAATTGAAGCTTGCGAAGAAATAAACGGTTGTTTTGGACATATTGACAGGTATGGAATGTTTACTCACATAATCCTCGAAAAACAGCATGAGGATTATCCTCAAAACGATTACCCTCAAAATGACTACCCAATGAACGAGCCATATAATATTGAAATCGGAATATCCTCATACGAAACTATAAGATTTGAAGAGTATACCGTAAAAGCAATTGATAAGATCGTAATTAGACAAGATACTGATGATGTGGGATGTATTTACGGTACTGGAGCTAATGCGTATATTATCGAAGGGAATTTTCTTGTTTATGGGAAGGGAGCCGCAGAGCTTGCAATCATTGCAACGAATGTATCACATAACATTTTTAATAGAGGTTATAGACCTTATACAGCAAAATCAATAGGGCTGCCGTTTTTAGAACCAGGTGACTTCACAAAGTTCAATGGTGAAGATTCTACGGCTGGATACATACTACAAAGAACGCTAACCGGAATACAAGCTCTTATAGATGAATATAAAGCCGAAGGATCAGAGGAACAGGCACAGCATTTTGGATTAAACTACGAAATACTACAACTTAAAGGCAAAGCAACACGTATAATCAAAGACGTTGAACAATTCAAGGTCGAAGTCGAAGATATGGACGAGCGGTTGACTGGAGAAATTAATGTCATGGCTGGTCAGGTAGTACTAAAGGTAAACAGCAACGGTAATATTGGATATGTTTCATTAAACGGAAACCCAGATACAGACCTCACACAGATTGATGTTAAAGCTGACAATATTAATTTAGAAGGGCTTGTTACTGTCAATGGGAATTTTAAAGTATTACTTGACGGCACTATAGAAGCTATCAATGGAAAATTTAGTGGAAATATTACTGCATCGGAATATATTGGTGGCGTGATAAGATCTGCTAATTATTATTCTGGATTATCCGGAATGATGATAGATTTAAACAACAGCACTATTGACATGATTAATTTATACATTGACCCTACAGGGAAAATAAGATCAACAAATGGTGAATTTACTACAAGTGGAACTAATGGAAGCGTAACAATCAAAGATGGAAAAATAACTCTTAAAAATACATCTCTTCAGGCCACTGCCGAAATTGATGGCTCTGATATGTGGATAGATTATATAATTGTAAATGAAACAGCAAACTTTATAAATCGTGTTAATTTTCAACTTGAATCGGCACCTACATTATCAATAGGAGGTGTAAGCCAGACATTTATAACAAGTGCTAATATTGGTGGATATTTGCCATCAGGAGGAGTCACAGAGACACAGTTAATAAATGCAATGAATGCGGTAGATAGCACATTGAGGGATTGGGTATCATCCAATTTTGTACATCAATAGGAGGAATGATAATGAAGGGTGTTAATTTAAGAATTGCTGAACTAAGAACGAATTTGGCAGATGTTATAAATGTGGCTGATCTTCCGGTTGGTGTAACCACTATGATATTATCTGAAATACTTGGAGGATTGAAATCCGCTGAGCTAAGGATAATTGAGTCAGAGCGAAAGCAACATGAAAAAGCATTAGAAGAGGAGGAGGTTAAAAATGGCTAAGAAATACATTAGAGTAGGAGGAGGAACTGGTTGGAAGGATTCTCCATCAACAAACACTCCAAGAAATGCTTTTAATTTAAATATAATGGATAAGGGTATAGATGATCTGGATAATGCCATCGTTGAGCAACAAGCCCAAATAGATGCATTAGTCGTTTACGGAGATTCTTCTCCGGCTGTAGCCCAGGCAATTGCCGGGACTGGATATATAACATTAAAAGAGAGATTGGATACTGAACATAATGAAGTTACTTCCGAGTTGGCTTCAAAATCGAATCAATCTGCACTTGATGCAGAAGTGACAAATCGTACAAATGCTGTGAATACTGAAAAATCAGAAAGGCTCGCAGAGGTTGCAACTGAGCGTGCTAGAATTAACAGTTTATCATCATTGGACACCGGAAGCACAACAGGCGACGCAGAGTTAATTGATGGCAGAATTGATATGTATGGTTATAAACAACCTACATTGGGAGAAAATATAAGGAATATGTATAAGGTGTGGAAATCTGGTTTAACAAACGTGGTTTTAGATAATTGGGAAGTTGGAAATATCAATGGAGCCGACGGGACTAATCTTACCAATGCTGCAAGATTAAGAACTGGGTATGTTGATTTTACAGGAAACAAGCAAGTCACTATTACACCATTAAATGGATATGTGTTTTTTGTATTTTCCTATGACGCGAGTCATGCATATAAAGGAGTTGCTATAAATAATAGTTCAATAAGTCAATCGTTTGCACCACTGACTGGATACTATTACAGAATATTACTCTATAAAGCAGGAATTGCGTCTGAGTTGGTTTCGAATTCAACCAACTTGGTTATAATAGCCACGGTTGATTCGGAAGTTATAGACAGTCTCGAATCAGAATTAAGAGCCAAGATAGATACAGATGTTACAACCTTAAAGCAAAGTATTATGTCAGGTGTTTCAAGTGTAACTTTTACAGATTGGGTTCAAGGAAATATTGTTGATGCCACGGGGGCAGACGCTACTGCAACCGATAAAATACGAACAGGATTTCACCAATTTGATAACGGAGAAACGCTGACATTTGATATTGTACCCGCTTATCTCTTTGTCTACAAATATAACAGTAGCCATGTTTTTGAATCTATGATAGTTAACACGGTTAAACATGGATCGGTTGTGGCAGACGGAAGTTGTTTTTATAGATTTAAGATTTGGAACGGTGCCACACTTACTCCACCATATGCAAGCAATTTATCTCTAACAGTAACAGAGACACCAGCTAATATTAACACAATAAAAAATGAAATAAAGCTATTAAAGGGAGATGCTGCTCTTAGTGTACCAAACGAATACTTTGTGGTAAAAGGACAGACCTTAGAATTATTTAAGTATGGAATGTTTTATACAAAGAACCCTTATTTGGAAAACGAATACATAGTTAGAATCAATAATATTAGTAGCTACATTACTGTGTATTCGGACAGATTTATAATATCGGTTCCGACAGGATACGTTGGCACAACACTTAATGCAAACATTGTGCTGTATGATAAAAACAACAAGGTGATAGAGGCGAAAAGCGTAGTATTTAGGGTTGTAGATTCAAGCGCAATAACAGCCACAAACCCATCTAAGACAATAGCTTTTTTTGGTGACAGTCTTACCGCACAAATGACACTAACCGATGAGATAGTAAATTTGTTAAGAAATACAAATGGGTTAACAAATACTAAGCTTGTTGGTAAATACACATCCACGAACAACAGCAACAGCAAGTATACTGCAAACGGGGGGTATGCATGGGATAATTATTTATATGATCCTTCTGCTCTTCCGCCTGAATGTCCTAACAATTGGTTATGGAGTACATCAACTGGAGATATCTCGTTTACTGAATTCATGAGTAATTATGGTGCAGGAGTAACACTCGACTATGTGGTATGCTTGCTTGGGTGGAATGATTTCGAGAGTGGTGTATGGGCAGCTAATTACAGTATAAGTAATCTGGAAACAAAAATAAGATTATTTATAAGCAAGCTGCACTTACAATATCCAAGTGCGAAAGTTTTGCTTGTAGGGTATCACATGGCATATCCCGGGTATTCGCTAAGTCATGGTGACAATCTCCCTTATACAAGAAATAAATTTATCTATGATTTGACCAATCTTTATAATAAGCTTGCATCCGAAATGAGCTATGTTAAGACTTGCCACACGGCAAGCCAATTTGATGTATTCCATAATCTTGTTTTTACCACGAGAAACGCAAATAAGAGATCAACGGCTCAAGTAACTTATTGTCAAGACACTGTGCATCCAGCTGACATAGGATACTATCAATATGCAGATGCGGAAACAAATGCAATATTGTATATGATGCAGACATGATACGTTATTGGTTTCAATTGAGAATGAAATTATTTCTATAATGGAGGTAAGTTGAATATGAAAACACCAAAGTTGGAAAGTAATAGAATATTACTTCGCCCTCTTTCTATTAATGATGCTGAACTTATTTATAAAAGTTGGACGTCTGATTCAGAAGTAGCAAAGTTTATGGTTTGGGATATGCATAAAAGCGTTGATGATACTATTGAATGGCTGAAAGTTGAGGAACAGAATATAGATAGTGAACATAATTATACTTGGGGATTTGTTCTTAAAGAAACAGGAGAATTATTTGGTTCTGGTGGTATAAACTTCAAAGAAGAATTAGATTGCTATGAACTTGGGTATAATATTATGAAAAAATATTGGGGACAAGGTCTGACAACTGAAGCAGGAAAAGTGATATTAGATTTTGCTAATTGTACTTTAGGTGAGAAGAAGTTCTTTTGTAGACATGCAGTTGATAATATAGGTTCAAAAAAAGTTATGACTAAACTTGGATTTGTATATTATGGAGATAGTTCATATACGAGTTTTAGTGGTAAAAAATTTTTTTCTAGCAAAGATTACTATTTAAACATTAAATAGCATCATTTTACTAAATGAGCATATTCTAATACTTCGCTATCGGTAAAAACTACGTACTAAGTATGGGATTATACACATAAAATACACAAAAAAAGAAGAGAGCTATTTAGCCCTCTTCTCATAATTGGAAATGTACTGCTTTAAAGCTATCGTGATCAGATTGGACATTGAACGATCCTCTGCCTGGCAGACCTTTATCATCTGCTCCTGCAGATCAGGATCAATGGTAATGTCCATTCTGATCTTCTTACTTGGATTTATTCTTGGCATGTCAACACCTCCACGTATATTATGTGTGTAGTATACCCATTAGTCAATATTACCGATGCTATTTTGTAACAAAATTACAATAAAAATGCCGTTATTTAGGCATATTTTCAATGTCCGGTTCAAACTCCGTACTAAATATTGTTGATAGTATCACCTCCATATGGTAATATTTTCATATGGAGGTGATACTTATGAAAAGTAATTATATTGATCTCACTGGAAAAAGATATGGATATCTAACTGTTATTTCATTAAAACAAAATGGAAGAACTCGAAGATCATGGACTGTTCGATGTGATTGTGGAAATGAAATAGTTATTGGAGAAGCTAAACTATTAGGTATAACAGGGAGACCAAGACCTAATAAGAGTTGCGGATGCAAACAATGTACCCGCGATGGTATGGTTGTTAAATATCCGAAATTATATAATAGTTGGAGATCAATTATTGCAAGCTGTTATATTACATCAAGCGATAATTATGAGCGTTATGGTGGAAAAGGAATAACAGTATGTGATGAATGGAAATATAGCTTTGATAACTTTTTAGATTGGAGCCTTAACAACGGATATAGTGATGAATTATATATCGGAAGGATTGATATTGCAAAAGATTTTTCTCCATCTAATTGTAATTATTCTGATAGGTATGAACATATGCAAAAAAGAGGAATTCTTAAGAATAATAAAACTGGTGTCACTGGTGTATATTACTATCCAGATAAACCAAAACAATACCGTGCAGATATCGCAAGAAATGGTGTGAGAAAATATTTGGGTTCATTTGATACTTTTGAAGAGGCTGTAGAAGCAAGAAAAATTGCAGAAGATTTTTTTAATAAGCATGGGAGCATAAATAAATTATAAAATTCCATAATAAGGCATAAAATGATTGAAACAAGAACAAATGTTTGGTATAATATTAGTAATACCAATAAAAAGAAGAGGCAGGCTCCTCCACCACAGAATCGCCTACCTCTACCACTGAGACACCAGGTGCCTCTAAGAGCATTATACACTCTTATTGCATCTGGTGCAAGAAGGAGTGTGTTTTTTATGCCTAATTTATCTCAAGAAATCACCATTAATATCATTGAGGACATAATAAAAGTTGTCCCATATCTTCAGGTTGATATTCCAAAACAGATACAACTAAGAAATAAAATTGAGGAGCGGCTAAATGACTATGAAATAACCAGCCGCTGTACTGATCTTGTAAAGGGAGATTTATTGGAAAAGGCATTTATTTACCTATCTTGCAAACGTTTAGAAGGTATGGCAGAGTCTACAAGCTATAGCTATCGACTAATGTTTAAGGTTCTGGCAGAATACTTTAATAAGCCAATATCAATGATCACAACAATTGACCTTAGAATGTTTTTGGCTAAGGCATACGCAGGTAATCAACCAAGTAGTATTAACTCTAAAATATGGAAGATTAAAGCATTCTTCCAGTGGCTTCAAGATGAAGGTTATTTAGTGCAAAATCCGGCCAGAAACCTACAGCCTACCAAGGAACCTATTAGAAAGCGTGGACATATTAAGCAAATTGATCTGGAACGAATGAGAGAAGAGTGTAAAACAATAAGAGATAAAGCTCTATTTGAATTTTTGCTTTCTACTGGCTGTCGTGTAAGCGAGGTCACGAATGCAACATTAGATAAAATCAATTGGGACAATAATAGCATTTCAGTAATCGGCAAGGGTAACAAAGAAAGGACGGTAATATTTAGTACCAGAGCGAGATTCTTTCTGATGAATTATTTATCTGATCGTCAGAATAGAGGGATTTTGAGTAATAGCTTATTTGTCGCTAGTAAGAAGCCATATCATAAATTAGGGAGCCGTAGCATCGAAAAGGATGTGGATATGATCGCAGTAAGAGCTGGCATTACCTACAATGTGTTTCCTCATCTCTATAGGCATACATTTGCAACATCAGGAGTTAATCATGGTGTTCCTGTACATATCATGCAGCAAATGCTTGGTCACTCGAGCGCTGATACTACGCAGATTTATTATGATCTGAGCGAAGATAATATTAAACAAGAGTACAAGAAAATGGTATTCTAAAGTATAACTTCATAGAAAGAAGTGTGGCAGACAAATCATCCGTCAGAATACATCATCTGGATGAAATGTCTGCCTTATATAAGCAGCAGGCTACAAGAATATTCTACATAATTTTTATATATACGTCAATAAAATTTAAGGCATCCTAAGGGGTGCCTTTTATAATAAAAAAAGAAAGAAGGACTATGCAATGAAAACAGAAAATATCTACATTACAAGTAAAGCAGTAATCGCTTCCGTAGGAGCTTTTTTTAGTGCAAAGCTTGGAATTTTATACTGGGTATTGATTCTGCTTACCGGATTAATGATATTAGATTTTTTATCCGGTATGGCTGCAAGTAAAAAAGAATCCTTAGAATCTCCAGAAGATAAGACTAAGGGATGGAGCAGTAAAAGAGGAGCACAGGGCATTTATAAAAAGATTGGGTACATACTTGCAATTGCTGTTGCCATGGCATCTGATTGGCTCATATTCAACGTAACAAACAGTATGGGTATAAGAATACCAATTGCAACTTTCTTCGGGCTTCTTACGGCTGTCTGGTTTATTCTTAATGAACTGTTGTCGATACTGGAAAATGCCGGACGACTGGGTACACCATTACCCGACTTTCTAAAGAAAGCAATAGCTGTATTAAAAGATGGAGTAGAAAAGCAAGGAAATGCCATAGTTGATAAGGAGGATCAGGAATGAAGATAAGTAAAAAAGGAATTGATCTAATAAAGAAATATGAAGGATGTAGACTCACCGGGTATCTCTGCCCAGCCGGAGTACCCACGATCGGTTATGGACATACTGGAACGGTGTTAGGGAAACCTGTGACGAAAGGGATGAAAATTACCCAGAGCCACGCAGAAAAGATCCTTAAAACCGATCTAGAGAAGTACGAAGAGAAGGTAAATAAGTATCTATCTAAGTACAGGTGGACACAAAATGAATTTGATGCAATGGTATCTTTTGCCTATAACCTAGGCAGTATTGATAAGTTGACCATAAACGGAACCAGAACCAAAGAAGTTATTGCTAATACAATCCTATTGTACAATAAAGCCGGAGGAATCGAGCTTGCAGGCTTAACGAGGCGCAGGAGAGAAGAACAGGCTTTATTCCTTAAGCGGTAGATTATAAAGGCTCTCTGACTGATCTACGAGGTCGGAGAGCCTTATTGAGAGTCTATTACCGTGGTCATTTTAATAATACCCACTGTGTAGTACTTCTATGAAACCTAATCATTAACCTTTCCAGTTCTCCATTGCGCTCGATGTAACAACAAAACCGAACGGTTGATATCCCTGCAAATATTTCTTCTTTTGTATACTCTATCTCATGTATTTTATAGGCTTCATTTTCCAACTGTACATAGATAGGTATTATTTGGCCGGAAGCAGAAAAGGCAGCTTTAACAGCTATAGGTACATTCATAATTTACTCCTTAGATTGTTATTATTAAAAAGTATAACGTATGACTTTGATTTGTCAATTCAATAACTGAATAAACTGATCTTCATTTAATATCGTAATTTTACATCCTTTTTCTATTAAAGCATAGGCTTTCTCTTCCTTTGAACTCATGCCATCATCACCAACCAAAGTTTTATCCTGCTTGCCTACAACAAGAAAATCGGTTTTACGTGATATTGAACTTTTTACAATACCGCCAGCATTAACAATCTGCTGCATTGCAGCACTACGTTCATATTTCTCTAGTTCACCAGTAAGTACGATACTCTTCTGGAAAAAAGGGTGAGATGAATCAAATTCCGAAGTAGTAGCAGTCAATTCTGAAATCTTTACTTCATGGAACTTGCTGAATTTTTCTGGCTTAAATGTTTTACTAGCCTTAATCTTTGAAAATAATTTAACGATATCAGGAGAAGTAACTAATGCAAAATGGTTAAAAGATGGAAGACCAATTTTATTAATAACTGCAATTAAAATATTGGCACAAGCTTCGGCATCATCCAGGGCATTATGATGATTATTAATTGAAATATCAAGAAATTTCAAAACTTCTTCAAGACTAGTACCGCATTCACATATACGGCTCGATATAGTACGGCTATCTATGTACATACAATCAAATGGTTCTATATTATAAGTATCAATGAGACATTTTAAAACCGAAAAATCAAACTGTGCATTATGAGCTACCATAACATTATCAAAATAATGTTCAATCTTTTTCCATATCGCTGGAAATTGATCTTCATTTTTTACCATGTCATATGTTATCCCATGGATTTTCACATTACCAGAATCAAATTTATCAGTAGGTGGTTTGATTAAATAATACTCTTTGGATACAATCTCCATATCTTTCACAGCAGCAATCCCTATTGAGCATGCGCTATTTAGATTATTATTTGCGGTTTCAAAATCAATAGCAACGAAATCGAACATACTTTATCCTCCATGTAAATTATATGTAATATCAGGTATATACTAACATATTTACAGTAAAATACAATAATAAAGCAAGATTATGATTAAAAAAAGCCTAATCCATAAGGATAAAGGCTTATTTTCGTTTACTAATGATAAATTCAGCATATTTTTTCATTTCTAATAATTCTGTATCAGTTAATCCAAGTTCCTTAAAAGTATCTTCTCCCAATATCCATGTAACCGATACGTTGAGAGCTTCAGCAATTTTATAAAGTGTTTTAAGCCTCAGGTTAAATACACCGTTTTCTATATTTGACATGGTAGCTTGACTAATTCCAGCTTTTTTACTTAAAGTTTCTTGTTTCATCCCGGCTTGATTTCTTGCCTCATATATTCTTTTACCTATTTTCTCGCAGTCATATCCCATATTTGCACCCCCGAAATACGATAACATAGGATAAAATCAACGACAACTAAACAAGATTATGTTTATCGAAAAATGATATTAATATTAGTTGACTTATATATTGTATGATTTCAGCATATAATAATCATGAAAATATACAATCAAGTCATATATTTACGCATGTAATAAATAGTCGAATCATATGATTAAGATAAGTATTTCTGAATTCTATACATATAATAACTACAAAATAAATCGGGCAGGGAAAAAGTATGGAAGTCACTGTGAAATATAAGTTGTATGATCTTAGAAATAAGAAGGGATTAACAGATCAGCAGTTAGCTGATAAGGTTGGAGTAAGTAAGTCCACAATTAATAATATTGAAAATAATAGAACTAACACCACGGTTATGATTCTATGTCAAATTGCTGTGGCTCTTGAGGTTAGACCGGAGGAATTGTTTGAATATTATGTAAAATTATAACATTTGTTCAAGATATTGGACAAATCTCCAAAACAATGGAAATTATAATTCCAATGTGTTACAATCGCCATATAACGACAGATAAATACAATGTATTACATTAAAATGCATATGGGGGAGATTACATGCAAAAGATGAAAGATAGTAAAAAGCAGTTATTACTTGAAGAAATTAACAGAATGAAAGAAGAACGGTATATCAGGTTGATTTATTATTTCACAATTAATCTAAAACAGAAAACAAAATGACACAATAAAATTTAGTGGTAAAGGATTACAAAAATCTACATATAATTTCAAAAAATAAAAAAGAGTAGGAAACTACTCTTTTTTGCTTGCATTAATTATCTTTTCAATTTCGTTATTTATTATTTCCCAACAGACATTATTATCAATAACTTTAACAACAACCTCAAGGACTCTCTGCTTACGTACATCATCATCAGAGCATATGCTTCCTATATGTGCCATCATTTCTTCCTCGTCAGACAATGTATCGAACATATCGCCTTCGCCATATCTAATCCAATTTTCATTTACATTGTATTCCCGACATACAGCTTTCAATACTTGTTCACGCAATTCATTTTTCCCATTTTCTATATCGCTAATTGAATTAGATTTTAAACCTATTCTTTCACCAAAATCTTTTTGTGATAATTTTAAATTAGTTCTTATTAACTTAATCCGTTCATTCATATAAAATACCTCCTGACATTCATATTATCGTAGCACGATAATAAAGTCAATTAAAATCATAAAATATGATTGACAAATATCGTATTACGTTATATAGTATTCGTAGAACGATATTTTGATCAGTTTCAAGAAAGGAGGGAATAGAGTGAACGATACAAGGATAATAACATCTATAAAACTAAATAGTATGGATAATCTTAAAGAGCTTTTAGATAAGCAACGTGAATTATTAACTGAACTTAATAAGAATGCTGAAAAAATTGAAGCGGTAAAAAACTGTATCAACATTGAACTTTCAATGGAAAAGGCTACTCAATGAGCAGCCTATATTCCTAATTGATATTGAATTTAAAGTCAATGCTTGTGTTGTCTGGTATCGAAAGTAATTGGAATTCACTTTTTTTCAAAACTTCGTCAATTGTTGCAATTTCAGTCCAATTATTAACCTCTAATCTCTTTGAACAATTTGGACACTTATAAACTTGTTGCTTTGAAAAAAAGTCACTATCTAACGTTGAATGACATTTGCAGGAACATTTTATAAGAAGCATTCGTAATCTCCATTCTTATGTACTTGGCTTGGCAGAGCCTGTAAGGAGATTATACCACATAATTTTACATATTACACCAGTGAGGAGGTGCAAAATGAGCTTAGAAGAAAAAAAGCAACGTATTAATGAATTATGCGAGCGCCTTGAAAAAGTTCCAGAGGATAAGCTTGATGTAGCATTTGTAGCGGTATCTGTTGTAGCTGCCATGTATGAAAGCATGACTTTGTCTGCAATTACTTCATCTTAGAGCTTTCGAACGTTTGTGCTTATCTATTATTAATTATATGTTAAAGGGGGTGAATATACAATGGGAAGCAACTGTACAAAACAATCAGAGAATATTTACTTTAGATGTAGAAAAGAAGCTGCATTATCCAATGACAAATTAAATAGTCGAGAGGGAGCCGCTTTTCTCCTTGGAATATCACAATCAAGCCTTTCGGATTATGAGCTTGGCTTAACCAAGGTAGTTCCTGTAGATAAGGTTGCATTAATGGCAGACCTATATAACGCTCCAGAACTAAAAACAAATTATTGCAGTGAGTGTTGTCCTCTCGGAACAAACAATTCCAAAATTGTTCTGGAAGACTTAGACAGAATATCGTTAAAAGCAATTTGTTCATTTCGAAATTTGGCAGGTGCCAAGGAATCATTACTGAATATAGTTGAGGATGGAGTAATTACTGAATCAGAAAAGCCGGAGCTTGAAGAGATATTGTCAATTATGGATGAAGTTGAAACTGTAATTAAAACCTTTAAGCTCTGGGCAGAGAAGAATATGTAGGAAAGGAGTAATTTGTGACCAAAAGAGAATTAGAAATACGTTTAAAAATAGCTGAAAAAGCTATAAATTGTGCATTAGTTGCTTTAGGAAATGAAAATGTTAAAAAGTTGGAAGAAAAGGAGGCACATAAAAATTACCCTTTTAATTTAGTTAATGGTTATGCAAGAGCTTGTGGTCAGGCGCAAGCTTATTTAGAAAATTATGAAATTAAATCAAAAGATATAGAGGAATATGGACTGGATCTAGTTGAAAGAATTCTAAATTTTGAAAAGAAAGAGAGGAATATATAATGGCAAAAGGCATTGTTAGAAGGCTTGATGAACTCGGAAGGATCACGGTTCCGATTGAACACAGAAGAGCATCTGGTATTGAGGTATTAGTTCCATTAGATCTGAGTCTTGAAGATAATACCATTCGTTTAATCCCTGGTAAAGGTAGAAGAATGGATGAATTAGGAAGATATACGATACCGAAGGAAATCCGCGACATCAACAGGTGGGCAGAAAGAGAAGTATTAGAAATCTATGTAGAAGATGGAGCAATATGTATCCGCAAATATGGATGTGAGTGGTGTCCTGAGACTCAGAATCTGACTGAAATTGATAACCATATATTATGCCCACACTGCATTGAAAAACTGGTTATTAAAGCAAAGCAGTTAAAAATAGCTAGCGCCTGACCTCTTCCATACATAAAAAAAGATTGTATCAAGCGTCCAAACTCAGATACAACCTTTTAAAAATATTTTTTGTGCAAAACATTTGTTCTATTATAACAGATTACAAAAAATATTGCAAGTGGGGTGATTAATATGCTTAACAATAATGTGTATATGGTTAAGACATGGACCGGTGAAGCGAAACCATGTAAGAAGGTGGTTCTCTTCCCGGAACTTGACCAGAGTGGAACTGTTTTTTATAAGATCGAAGGACAGCTTAATACTAATTATTTTATGATTGCATATTTTTATGACCTTCCGCTGGCAGTATCTGAATTTAATAGAATTCTTACTGACTTTATGGAGTCTCAGATCATGGCTTTATGCTCTGACTGAATCATAACTATCATACTTAATCATAGTTCATAATAGTTAGTCATCGTTTATCACACTTCATAATAGTTAGTCATAGATAATCACAGTTAGTAATAGTTAGTCAGAGATAGGGGGCTGTAAATTGAGCAAAATTGAATTTGTTATCCTGTCAATTTTATCAAGCCGCGCTGCAACAGGTAAAATGGTGGGCATGACTGTACAGGATATTCAGGCGGCAGATGATATTTTCTGTTACAAGTCCAATGTCTACTACAAGCAGTTGAAAGCGTTAGAACAGCTCGGCATGGTAGACGTTGGCTCAAAACAGGCGAGAGCAATGACTTTTTATATCACCAAGACAGGATTAGAGAAGTTGAAGGAGGAAAAGGAACATGAAGGATAGGATAGGATTTATCGCTATCGGTCAGGCTGGTGGAAATATTGGACGGCTGCTTGAAGAAAAAGGGTTTAGCGTATTGTTCGTGAATACGTCTAAAGAGGATCTGGATACGCTGCCGGATGTAAAAAATCGGTATAACATACAAGGGGGCGAAGGCTGCAATAAGGACAGACATAAGGCTAAGAAGCTGATCGTTGATAATTACGACAACCTCAGTGCTGCCATAGGAGAGAAGGTTAATAAAGACATTCTTTTTGTCATATTCTCCTCAGGTGGTGGAACCGGGTCAGGTGTGGGACCTATGCTGGTTGACTTGCTATGTGATGATCATAAGACGGTTGGAGCCATTACGGTTCTTCCAGGGCAAAGTGATAGCTTGAAATCCCATATTAATGCATATGAGTGCTTCTGTGAGCTAACGGATATTGATGGTATGGCAAGCACATTTATACTGGACAATGACAAGCATAAGGATAAGCTTAAAATCAATTCGATTTTCGTCAACATGTTCACGCGGTATCTCGATGTACCGGATAATATAAAGTCCGTAAAGGGCAACATTGATAAAGCGGAGGTTATGGAGACACTAAAGAGCCGAGGAATGTCAATTGTATCATCCCTAGGGGAATCTGGATCTCTTCCAGCTCTGATCAATACCTTTAGCAACAATATATTTGCCCCGATCGAGGAAGACAGAGTGATCAAATATATTGCTCTTGCAGGTGCTGACGGAATCATAATCCATGAGCTGGAGAAGGTGGTTGGAAAACCAATTGACACCTTCCGTACATATTGCGACTCAGCTACAGTCTGCATGTTATCAGGATTAAGTTATCCCCATTCACGGCTTGATCTAATCCATAAAACGGTTATCGATAACAAGGACTTGATTAAAAAAAATATCGCTCCCCCAAACCAGAAAATGAAGAATGACATGGATTTCATGGATGAACTGACAACTACGAAGAAGATCGTCCAGAGTGATAAAGTGAAAGGCAATTCAATAAGGGACAAAATGAGCAAGTATCTTTAGGGGTTGGTGGTAAATATGACAGAGGTTCAAAAAAGGTATAAATGGTTAAGGCTTAAGGATGATTTCTTTGGTGACAAAGTTATTAAAAAGCTACGGAAATTAGCTGGTGGTGATACATACGTAATTATCTATCTCAAGTTGCAGTTACTAAGCATCAAAAATGAGGGCAAATTATTTTTCGATGGAGTCGAGGAGAGTTTTGAAGAAGAGCTTGCTCTCGACATTGGAGAAGATGTGGAGAATGTAAAAGTTACCGTTGCATACCTTGAACGAAACAATTTGTTAGAGTGCACTTTCTCGGATGAATACTTACTTCCAGGTGTCCTTGGTTTAATCGGTTCCGAAAGTGAAAGCGCGGAAAGAGTACGAAGACACAGGGAAAATAAAAAGAGTGCATTGTTACAATGTAACGAAGATGTAACAGAGTGTAACATTGGATTTGTTACAAGTAACACAGATATAGATATAGAGAAAGATATAGAGAAAGATATTAAAAAACATATTGTTGAAGTGTTTGAAAAATTGTGGGCACTTTATCCCAACAAAAAGGGAAAAGGTCAAATCTCAGAATCTAAGAAAAAGGTTATTTTTAAGATTGGATTTGATGAAATGTCCAGAGCCGTTACTCGCTACAAAAATGATCTTGAAAAAGAGTCATGGAGAAAAGCACAAAACGGATCTACATTTTTTAGCTCAGGTTATATCGATTATCTGGATGCTAATTATTCTGTTAGCGAGGTTAGGCCAGTTGTAAAAGATCAACCTAAATCAGCTAACAAGTTCAATCAGTTTCCGCAAAGACAGTACTCAGCGGCAGATTATGCGGAACTTGAAAAAAAGCTGCTTAACAAAAATCCTTTAGGAGGTAATGCTAATGGGGAAGACGAGGAAGTGTAGATTAAGCGAAAATGAAGTTGCTGTTCACGAAATGGCTGTAAAACTTAGAAAGAAGACAGACGAGCAGCTTGTTACTACATTTCAAGAAATTTATGATCAGGGGTTTAAAAATGGGTTGGAAAAGAACAAGTTACCTGATGGACAGATTTTTGTGGATGATAAAGCGAGAAATAGATTTCTCGCACTAGTACAGATAACACCGGGTATCGGAAAAAGCATCTATGAGAAAATCGAGAAAATAGCTGTACATAATGCAGCCAGTAAGGGGTGACAGTATGCCGGAAAGTAAGAATGCGAAAGTAGTAATTAACAGCCTAGGTAATAAGGTGATTGTGTCGAAAGACATAGCTCCTGCTGTTGAGGTCGCAACAGTGAACGGTAATACAGTTCCGCTGTTCCCTACCAAGAATGGATATGAGTATTTTGTTTTTCGGGCTGCTATTAGGAGGTAAAAATGAGATATGACAATCTTATAGTTGATGGCTTTGCAGGAGGTGGCGGGACTTCATTCGGATTTCGAGACGGTTTTGGAAGATCCGTTGATATAGCGATTAATCATGATCCAGATGCAATCCTTATGCATGAACAAAACCATCCAGATACTTTGCATTTACAGGATGATATCTGGAATATTGATCCTTTGACAGTAACGAAAGGAAGACATGTCTCATTATTGTGGATGTCACCGGATTGTACTCATTTCAGCAAAGCAAAGGGTGATACACCAAGGAATAAAAATATTAGATTTTTACCTTTTTCAATTGTGTTATGGGCACGTAGAGTCAGACCAGATGTGATTATGGCTGAAAATGTTGAGGAAATAAAAACTTGGGGACCTCTCGATAAAAGGGGAAGACCAATAAAGAAAAGGAAGGGTGAAACATTCAACTTATTCATTCGAAAACTTCGAAAGCTTGGCTACAAAGTTGAATGGAAAGAGCTTGTTGCGGCAGATTATGGCGCACCTACTACCAGAAAAAGATGGTATATGATTGCAAGATGTGATGGTATGCCGATTGTTTGGCCTGAGCCTACTCATTCAAAAAATGGAGAAAATGGCTTGCTGACATGGGAGCCGATACATAAATACCTTGACCTAAGTGATCTGGGAAGTTCAATATTCAGTCGCAAGACTCCATTAAAGGATAAAACCTTAAACCGCATTGCACTAGGCATAAAAAAATTCGTAATTGATGATCCTAACCGATTCATTCTGTCGGATCAATTGGCTGCACCTTCCTTGATTCAATATCATTCGGAAACATTGAAAGGTAGTGTTAGGGGGCAAAGTCTTAATGAGCCAATACAGACAATAGACACATCAAACCGTTATGCCCTAATTACTTGCTTTATTTCGAAATTCTATAAAACCGGAATTGGTCAGAGCATAAATGATCCAATACATACAATTACAACATCCGCAGGACACTTCGCTTTAGTTTCTGCATTCTTAATAAAATATTACGGACATGGCATAGGGCAAAGTTTAAGTGATCCTATTGGAACTATTGTTACAAAAGATAGGTTTGGTCTGGTTTTAGTAGTAATTAACGGTGAGACATACCAGATTGTTGATATTTGTTTTCGGATGCTTCAACCAGAGGAATATAAGTTGGGTCAAGGATTTTCAAAGGATTATATTATTAATTTTATTATGCCTAACGGTAAGAAATATCCAAAGGGTAAGCAGGTAGAGAGAATAGGAAATTCAGTTGTACCTGTAATGTCAAAGACATTAGGCTTGGCAAACTGCCCATATCTTAAGGTTGGAGAACGTACACCTGATATATCAATTGATTATAGCAATGATCAGCTTAAATTTGCGTAAAAATTGTTAATGTTTGAAAACGCTGTGAGCGATTCAATAAAAATCCAAGAAAGGAGATAAAAGCATATGGCAAAGCCTAAGATAGACCTTAATAAGTTTGCTGGTGGAGTATTGCAGGAGAAGTTCAACATGGCATTAATTGAGGTTTTGGAAAACTTACAAGACCCGAACACAAGCTTTAAGAATAAGCGCGGAATCACGATTGCAGTTGGATTTACTCAAAATGAGCAAAGAGACAATGCAAGCATTACGATTAATGTAACCACGAAAACCTCGCCTGTTCTGCCAATCGAAACCTCGCTTTACATGGGAAAAGATCTTGATACCGGAAATATCGAAATTAGAGAGTATGGCAAGCAGATAGCCGGACAGATGAATTTTACTGATCTGCCGGAGGAACCGGAAGATGATGCAACTGAACGAAGTGGCAAGGTAAGAAGCCTTCGCCAGGCATAAGAAGAAGGGAGAATAATTTTTATGATTAAAGAAGCACTTGAGTACATTATAGCTTTAAAACAGCCAAGAACAGAAACGGTTTACGGTGATACCTATTGCAGCTCGAAAGATAATCTTTATCGTGTAGAAAAGGAGTTAAGGGCAGATTCCTTGCGAATGTCCACGTTGACAAGTCTGATTGACTACATAAAGACAGATATTGACCAATTGTCTAACGATAAGGATAAGCTGATTGTACATGTCATTTCACCTACACAGGTTTTACTTATTTCTGAGCTTGACGGTGATCGCAAGAGAGAGACTCTGATTGATGTAAATGCTAATCTGCCTAAGATAAGATTCAATGAGTTCATTGACCAGGAGTCATTTATCATCATGATTCAGTCGATGTTTGAGAATGATGGTGATAAATCCATTGTGCTGCAAGTTGCAGGAAACGTTGAAGATGGCACAGTAGCCAATTACAAGGATGATGGAATTACTCAAAAGGCAACCATTAAAACAGGCCTTGCCAGTAAAGACGATGTTGAAGTTCCGAACCCTGTAAGGCTTAAGCCGTATCGGACATTTCATGAAATTCAGCAGCCGGAATGCAGTTTCGTATTCCGTATGAAGAATGGAATGCATGGTGGAGTAACATGCGCATTATTCGAAGCCGACGGAGGAGCTTGGAAGAATGAAACCATGGATCAGATCGCGCTATACCTAAAGAATGAGTTTGAGGAGAATAATAAAGTTATTGTTTTATCTTAGTTCAATGGTACGCACTTAGAGCTGGAAGAAATCAATTGACATATCACATCTAAGCATCAGGAGGTCGCTGTGCCTCCTGATGATATAACGGAGGAATATTTTGAATAACAGTGACTTTAGAAAAATGGTGAAAGAAAGATATAAGGTCGGTCAGATGGTCAGTTTTAGAATCAAAGAAGCCGATCGGCACGGAGGAGTAAAGATTCAGGTGAAAATAATCGGATTTTATCCTGATTTCGTATTGACAGAAAGAAATGGATGTAAGGAAAGTTATAGATACTTAGATTTTTTACAGTTAACCTCAAAAATGAAAGAAGAGAAACTGGAGCAGGAAGCGGTTGGACACCATAAAGCAGTTTCTTAGCAAAAGAAAAAGGACCCGAAAGTCCTCCTCTTAAAATTATCAACTCGACACTGGTAATTTTAACATATTAACAGTATGTATTCAAGGAGGAAAATAAAATGTCTGCTGTTTCTAGTTCGAAAAACATATATCAGGATGGGAAGCTGTTTAAGGATATTGATTTTCAGATCATGCTCAAGCGTTTAAAAATAAAAGACTTGGAAAAATCAATTGAAAAATCACTAAATCTTGCAGGAGTAAATGGACCCAAAGGCTCAAATGGCATGGGTGTTGATTACTCACGAGTAACTTCTTCCACTCCTGTCACTCATATTGGCTTAGAAGATGCCTTTCGGTTGATTGACAGAGATAGAGCACAAATAATTAGGCTCGGTGCAGAAATGCATGAGTTACGCTTAAGGAAGAAAGCACTTATGAAAATGCTAGAATCATTAGATGGGTTAGAAGAGCAGATATTTTATTACAGGGTTATTATGTGTAAAACACAAAGGGATGCAGCCGAGATAATAGGTTTTTCTCCTCGGCATCTACAGCGGATAGAAAAACAAATGAAGGATGCAGCTGTATATTTTGATGTATAGATAGATTAATCCAGTTAAAGGAGAAGATTATGAAACAAAGAAAATCAAAAAATAAAAATGTAATTCTTCATGATCCTGGAGCCATGGATGCAAGAAAATGTAGCGAGTGTGAGTGCAAGAATAATAAAGGCTTCTGTGACAATTATTTTCTATATGCAGTCATGCGGCGAATTTGTAAGGTTCCGGTTAAAGAGTAATATGGATTCGAAGTGTGGTTAATTCAAAAGCATAAGGAGGATATGATTATGATATCAGTAAATATCGATGAAGTGATTTTGAGGGTATTAATATCAATGAACTGCCTTGTTAAAGAAGAGTTTGAGCAGCTCAAGTCATGCTTATACATGTGTCTTGTTAAGTATCAAATTTTTGAAGAAGAAACTGCACTCAGCACTCAGATGGATGATAACACTGATAAAATCAATCTGTTTCTGGCTTCATTGAAAATCGAAGGCCGGACGGATAAAACGATTGAAGCATATAAAACGGAGTACCGGATATTCTTTGATTTCATCAATAAGAATTTCCGCGATGTCATAACCAATGATATAAGGATGTACCTTGCGTACTGCAAGACCAGCCGGAAGAATAGTGATGTTACGATTAACAATCGCATTAGGAATTTGAGAAGCCTTTTTAAGTGGCTTACTGCTGAGGAGTACATAGTAAAAAATCCAATGCTAAAAATAAAAGCTTCTAAAACAGAAAAATTGATGAAAGAGATATTAACAGATGAACAGGCTGAAATAATCCGGTGTAACTGTAGCTATGAAAGAGACTTGGCTATCATTGATTTTCTGGAGTCTACCGGAATGCGGATCGGAGAACTGATCAAATTAGATAGATCGGATTTGGATTTTTATAATGGTCAATGCATTGTTTATGGCAAGGGTAGAAAAGAAAGACCTGCATATATAACTGGTAAGGCTAAAGTTCATCTAATCAATTACCTGGAGAGTAGGGACGATACAAATCCAGCATTATTCGTAACTATCCGGGCACCTCATGACAGGATCAAAGCTTCTGGGATCAGAGCCATGATGAAAAAGGTTGTTGCAACAAGCAAAGTTGGCAACGTGAAACTGCATCCTCATAAAATTAGGAGGACGATGGCTACAAATATGATTAATAGAGGTGCACCTGCGGAGCATGTACAGAGGATATTAGGTCATTCATCCGTTCAAACAACCTTACAATGCTATGCAAGCCTTAGCAATCAAGTTATAAAGGATGCACACAGGAGATATGCAAGTTAATATTATTTGTTTTGAAAGATTTAGAGAGGAGAATGATATGGATTATATTGAAAAGTTCCAGATGATTTTAAAAGATATGTCTACAACAAAACTCAGAAAAATAGTTGATGAATATGCAAACCATAAAGGATTTCCAAGATGGACATATAAAGAAAAAAATCAAAAGCTGTTCTATTATTCTGAATTTGATTGTCGTAGAAGGTTGAGGACAATATGCAGATTTCACGATGGTAAGCATGAGGTTAATATCGCTTTAAGAAAAAAGGCTGGATATTACTTTATCCTAGAATTAGACAGAGTACGTATATTTGAATGTGAACCAAAAGTTTTAGTTAACGATGAAGAAAAGTGTAGCTATGTGCTTAAAGAATATCGAGAGTTATTTGAAAAGTTGTTTGAATAAGGATTTAGCTGTTGAGCAGCGGAAAGGATAAGCATGAGTATTACTGCAAGATGTAGCGATTGCGATAAAGCAAGAGGTGTAACAGCGACCGGAGGATTTAGGTTTATCGGGTGTTATAACGAACCTTACCACGGAAAACCTGTAGTAGAAATTAAAGATTGTCCGAAAAACAATATAAATATATGTGGAGTGACAAAGTTAGAGTGCTCTATGTGTAATCCGTGTTGCGAGCATAGATAAAATAAGGATTTTGTAAATCAAAATATCAGAAAGGGCTGGAGCTCCGGCCGGGCAAGTCATGACAGCTCCTTTCGGTAAAACAATGAAAGACACTTATAAAAGCAAAGTATATACAGATCGTCCGGCATATGCGGACTTTGAAACACCAGCTAAATTCGAGGCGATAAAAAGCATTATTGCAAAAAGGCTTAGAGAACACCCGAATGCAATATGCTCCTACTCTGGTGGAAGTGACAGCGATATCATGCTCCATATGATAGAGCAGGTACGAGAGACATTTAGCCTACCTTCAATCCAATACGCATTTTTTAACACAGGTCTTGAAATGGAAGCAATAAAGCGTCATGTGAGAAATATGGAATTGAAGTATGGTGTAACGATTACTAAGCACCAACCAAAAATAAACATCGTACAAGCTACAAGGAGATATGGTCAGCCATTTGTATCAAAAATCATGTCAGCCGGATTAGAGGGAATACAGAATAAAAATATTCCATTATCAATCCATGATGAATATATAAATGCTGAAGATAAAGCAGCGAAACGGAAGGAACTTAAAGAACGATATCCTGGATGTGAAACAACCATTAATTTTTTATGTTGCTGCAATTCAGCCGGAGAACCTAGACCAGACATACAACTTGTCATTAACTCCTCAAAATATATGCTGGACTTTATAACTGACAATCCTATTCCTTTTAAGGTCAGTAATAAATGTTGCGATTACTGCAAAAAGCAGTTAGCACACAGTGTACAAAAGTCATATGAAATGGTGATTACTGGCGAGCGTCGGGACGAGGGAGGAATGCGGTCTGTACCACGTAAGGATAATACATCCATGTGCTTCTCTGAAACAGCTGACGGCCAGTACAGACTTCGGCCACTGTATTATGTTTCAGATGCTGACAAACAATGGTACAAAGATTACCATGGTATCCGTTACTCAGATGCATATGAGGTATATGGCTTAACACGCACAGGTTGTTGTGGTTGCTCCATATCAGCAAAAGCAACCGAAGACTTGGAAAGGATACGGCCATTTGAGCCAAACTTAGTAAAAGCCGCATGGAATGTGTTTGGTGACAGCTATAGATATCGCCAACAGTATAATACATACAAAACCTTCAAACAGGCAGAGGGAAAAGAGAAAAAGAATACGGCTGACGATGGAATCAAAGGGCAGATGGAATTAAAAGATTTTTCACCTGATATTTGAGGATTATGTTAGTTAACAAAACTAAAATTTAGCTAACGATAAGGAATGATGGAATGGAAACAAATATATTGTATGAGATGGATAAAATAACCGACAGGGATCATGTTGCCACTCCGAGATATGTAGTTGAAAACATTTATGATTTGATAGATATAAAGTCATTTAAAAGCATTTGGTTTCCATTCAATCACTACGATAGCGAATTTAAATTAAAGGGTGATGAATTGCAACTAAAATATAAAGCAACTCATATCTTTGATGATTGTGGTAATGATTTCTTTAAAACCGAGCCGCCTGAAGGATGCGACTTGCTAATATCTAATCCTCCTTTCAGCAATCAAAACGAGATTATAGAACATACGTTTAAATTAGCAGATAGCGGAAAAATAAAGTCATTTGCTCTATTGCTGCCTATATCCACATTGGAAACAGAATCAAGGGCGAAGATATATGCGGAACATGAAAACAGGCTATCTATTTTGATTTTTGGTAAGCGTATTAAGTTTAAGGGATGTAAAAATAATTTTAATAAAGGATGCTGTTGGATTTGCTATAACATTCCAGCATTGAGAAATAAGAGGTTTAATTGGATTTAGGCAGCAAAATAAAGAATTTACATATTTAAGAAAAACGGAGGTAAAGATGTCAGCAACAATTGAACGTGCATTATATGTAGGACCATGGAAATCAAGATATGATATATTCGATGATGTTACAATTACATTGATAAATGGTGAAAAGGTAAAAGGAACTATAGAGGATTTAGATGATAATTGTGTATACATTGAAACTGAAAACGGACATTGTTCTGTCAGTGTTAATCATATTAAGGATTGCAATTAGATGCTTCTACAGCGGTAAATAGGTATAAATTTTGATGGCTTGGCATAAATATAATAGCGAAGACATGGGAGGAAGTGTCTATATTGAAAAAACAAAAGGAGAAAAAAGAACCTAAATATATAGTTATTGGAGTTACATATGGAAATAAGGATTTCGTAGACTGCATGAAGGCGGTTATAAAGAATGAATTGGCTCAGAAATAATGTTTACTTTCGCAATTAGGTTGTGTATAATTTATACGCAGCCTTTTTGCTTCATATACGTAAAGGGGGTAACAAAATTGAATAATAATCGGGCAGTGTTATATTTGAGACTGTCAAAAGAAGATCAGGACAAGTTAACCCAGGGTGATGATAGCGCAAGTATCACCAACCAAAGGCTTCTATTGACGGATTTTGCTTTAGAAAATGGGTTCCAGATCGTTAATGTGTACCAGGATGATGATTATAGCGGTTTATTCAACGATCGTCCAGACTTTGAAAAACTGATAGAAGACGCAAAACTACAGAAATTCGATATAGTAATTGCTAAAACTCAATCACGATTTACACGTAATATGGAGCATATGGAAAAGTACTTGCATAACGATTTCCCTCTTCTTGGAATCCGCTTTATTGGTGTGGTTGACCATGCAGATACTCTTAATAAGGGCAATAAAAAGTCTAGGCAGATCAATGGACTGGTGAATGAATGGTACAGTGAAGATTTATCGGAGAGCATTAGAGCAGTATTCGAAACGAAGATGAAGCAAGGTCAATTTCTTGGATCAAGCTGCCCTTATGGATATATCAAAGACCCCAAAGACCATAATCACCTGATAGTTGATGAATATGCAGCAAATGTAGTTAGACGTATTTATGCACTATATATCTCAGGATACGGTAAGGCTAAGATTGGTTCAATTCTCTCGTCAGACGGAATCCAGATACCGTCTAAGTACAAAACCGAAATTCTGGGACTGAACTACCATAATGCAAACGCCAAAGAAAACACTTCACTCTGGAGCTATCAGACAGTTCACCAAATCTTAAACAATGAGACATATATCGGGCATACGGTTCAAAATAAATGCAAAACGCTATCATATAAATCAAGGTCAAAAAAAGCTGTTCCTAAGAATGAGTGGATAAAAGTCGAAAATACCCATGAACCAATTATTGATATTGATACATGGACTTTATCCCAGGAGATTGGCAAACAGAAAACAAAATCTGTAAATAACGAGAACAAAGTTGGATTATTCTCAGGAAAATTATTTTGTATAGATTGTAAGAAAACTATGGTGAGACAGTATAATAAAAAAGGTGATAATACCGGATACGTCTGTAAGACATATAAAAGTCATGGAAACATACACTGTACAAGTCATTTTGTATCATGCGAAGACCTGGAGTACAGCGTCCTAATGGAAATTAAGAAAGAAGCCAAAAAAGCTCTATCTCAGGATAAGATTAATTCAATCAATGAGCATGACCTAATCCCTAAAAATCAAAATGAACGGTTGGCAGTAATAAAAAATATTGAAAGCCAACTTGCTTCGATCGAGAGATACCAGAAGAAAACGTATGAGAATTTCATGGATGGTATTCTTACGAAAGATGAGTATTTAAATTACAAAAAAGACTATACTGATAAGGAAGCAGCTTTAAAGGAACAAATTAAGAATTTAAATGATGAGATTTCAAACAAAGAATTATTGAGTAGTAGACATAAAGAATGGATCGATAGATTTAAAAATTATATTGATATAGACCAGCTGAAAAGGAATATCGTTGTTGAGCTAATCAACCTGATTCATGTGACCAAGGAAGGTCAAATAATCATAGATTTTAAGTTTAAAAATCCTTACGAATAGATTCCTTTATGTATATGATGCCTGTGTTGCCATGGCAGAGCTGATCGCCGGCTCGGAAGAAGAGTTCGTGGCAAGGATGAATCAGAGGGCAAAAGAGCTTGGTATGCTTAACACAAATTTTGTGAACAGCTGCGGTCTGGATACGGATAATCATTATTCCTCCGCCTATGACATCGCTCTCATGTCCAGAGAGTTAATCACCAAACACCCTGAGATTAGTAATTATGCTACGGTATGGATGGATACCATTGTACATACCACGAAGAAGGGTCAGACAGAATTCGGTTTAACCAATACGAATAAGCTGGTTAAGTTCTACTCAGGTATTACCGGACTAAAGACCGGTTCTACTGGATTGGCTAAATATTGCTTATCCGCTACGGCAAAGCGAAATAATATGGATCTGATTGCAGTTATTCTGGCAGCGCCAGATACAAAGACAAGATTTATGGAGGCGTCGAAGCTTTTGAATTATGGATTTGCAAATTATAGTATATATAAGGATGATGCTTCCGACATCAGCCTTGAACCTATTAAGGTAAAGAAGGGAAGAGAGAATGCGGTTCAGGGACAAATCGGAGGAGAGTTCTCATATTTGTGTACGAAGGGTAAGTCAGCCGATTTAATTAGAAAAGAAGTTGTTCTGTCAGATGAACTTCAAGCTCCGGTTGCGCAAAATGATAAAATTGGTGAAATTGTATATTACTATGATGATGAAGAAATAGGCAGAATAGCGATTATCGCTTCAGAGGCAGTTGATAAGGCAAAATTTACAGATTACATATGGAAAATGATGCAAAAATATTTCATGAAAACAGCGGAATAATAATTGATAGAATTATCTTTAGATCCGGTTGCTTCTAATTGGTTCAAAGAATCTGAACTGACTTGGTGCCGGCTGAAAAACAATGGAGGAAAGAGAAATGAAAGAGCTTCGAAAGAAAATGTTAATTGCAGTTATGGTAATGGCTTTCGTATCCATACCTATACTTCCGGTTACTGATCATACTGTCATCGTTCAAGCCGCAGCTATAAAGCTAAGTGATACCTCACTAAAGCTTTCGGTCGGAAAATCAAAGCAGCTGAGCTTGGCAGGCACCAGTGAGAAAATTACTTGGAAATCCAGCAATAAAAAGGTTGCTGCAGTTACGGCAAAAGGCAAAGTAACAGCAATCTCAGAAGGAACCGCGGTAATATCAGCAACGGTTAATAAGAAGAAGTATTCCTGTATGGTATTGGTGAAATATCCGGAAAACCCATATTTATCAAAGGCGGATTTCACAGCACAGGAAGTTAAGGTTGGTGATATAGGTATTGTGGTACCAAAGGATTGGAAATTGTCAGTGGCACAGGTAGAGGATAATTCGAATATCGGTACCTTTACTGCGAATAAACAACCAAATATTATGAATATATATGTACAAAAAACGGGTGATCCAGCTCCTGACTATGCAGCAGCGAAGGCTTTATTAAAGGAGCAGTTCTCACCCGAGAAGCTGATGAGCAGCTTGGGTGATTCTGAGCAGGGTAAGAATTTAAAAATTGAGGACTTAAAATTCAGCGATGTTAAAACTGCAAAGGGGACAGCGGTATTAGCTAATGTGAAGGCAACGTACTACGGTGTAGAGCTTAATCAAATTGCCTATGGTCTTATGATTGATAATTACACGATCCTTCTCACCTACACAGATATTGGTTCTAGTGATTTACAGAAGAAAGCGGAATTTGCACTAAATTCATTACGTGTGAAATAAGTAAGAGAAATAAATCAGATGAATAATTTAGATATATAAAGAGAATGAAGTTTAAAAGGTAAGCTGATTCCCATTGGTTTGCTGTTCATACTTGCGTGAGCATAGAACAGTATAGCAGCGAGAATCAGCTTTTTTTGTTTTTTTTAATTACATGTAGTTTGAATCTATAAAAGATCTATAAGATATATATAAGGGAGCAAAGTTTTCAATTAATGTTTAAAGGAGAATTATAGACTATAAATTAATTAGATTTATAGTCTGTAAAATAATTAGATATTGACATTTGAACACTGTTCAGTATAATAGTAATTGAACCATGTACTGAACAGTGTTCAATATGTTGTAAAGAAGGAAAATTATGAAGAAACAAGTGAATGTTAAGGAAGATATTATTCAAGTTACAACGGAGCTGATCCAGCAAAGCAGTGGAAATATAGCAGATATTACAACACGTGAGATTGCCCAGAAGGCAAAGGTGGGTGTAGGCCTCATTAACTATCATTTTCAAAGTAAGGATAACTTAGTTACCATATGCGTACAAAGAATGATAAAGCAAGTGGTACAAAGTTTTTCACCAATGGAGCAGGAGTATAAGAACGATCAGGAGCGTTTGACGGATTGGGCAATTCGGGTATACGATTTTCTATTTGATCAACCAGCAATATCTCGTTTATCCATTCTGGGTGATATGTATGATTATACATTAGAGAGCAACTCAGTCAGAACGCAGAAGGGCTTTTCTTTCGCGCTAAAGGATATGAGTGAAAGAGATAAAAGTATGCTGACCTTTCTATTGACCTCGGTTATGCAAACAGCGTTTTTAAGCAGTAAGACCAGCAAGGAGCTAATTGGCTTTGATTTTAGCGTGCGTTCAGAACGGAATGCTTTTATTACAAGGCTGGTAGCGGTTTTATTTACCGGGATTTTATCAAAGTGGGGGAGGGATATGAATGAAATTAAAAGAAAATAGGATAACCAATACGCAGTGGTCTTATGGCAAAAGGGAGATTACTATAAACCAAAAGATAGGAGCAGGTGCTTCCGTAATTAATCTGCTCGCTGTCATTAGCTTTGCAATATCTATGCTGGTTAGCTCAAATTTTATTAGTTATTTGTCAAGTTTGTTTATTGCCTTTAGCTTCGTGGTAATGATTTGTTCCTTTGTAGCATTAAACAGTGATGCGACGAGATCCGCAGGTTATTGTGCATTGGCTTTTAGTGTCATGTATGCACTTTGTAACTCCATTGTATATTTTGTTCAGCTTAGTACTGTAAGAAACAGTGCTTTAACGGAGCAGGCATCTGCTTTATTGGATTTTCAGCAGTTTGGCTTATTTTTTAACCTGGATCTGCTCGGGTATTGCTTTATGTCAATATCAACCCTGTTTATCGCCTTTG
>JAEWMZ010000383.1 GCA_023392995.1 Bacillota bacterium | reverse complement strand
GTACTAATGCTGTCATTTTTTCTGAAATCATAGGGCACCTCTTTCTGTTGAAAGCCATTTTATAGAATTTTTCTGAAAGTATATCATACTATTCAAGTTGTCGCAATACCTTTAGCGTGATAAAGTGATGATGTTTGAAATGGATTGTGAAATAGGCAGGCGCGTTTAAATCCGGAGATAAAAATAGTAAGGGTACGGTGTGAACTCTGAGTGTCCACAGCATACCCTTACTATTTTTGTACTATGTTAGTGTGAAATGCAAATTATCCATCAAGTTCTTATCGAAAGCGAATATCCAGATAGGATTTTACAATCTCTACGCATTTTTCAAAGCCCAGATTGCTGCTATTTAGGCAAAGGTCGTAGTTTTTTGCATCCTCCCAGTTACGTCCGGTATAGTATTTATAGTATTCTGCACGGTGTCTGTCAATGGAGGTGATTTGCTTTTCCAGCTCTTTTTCTGGCTTTGCTGTCATTTCTTTTAAGGTGGCGATGCAGTCTTCCTGGGGCGCATGTACGAAGACACGTACCACGTTAGGATTGTCCTTTAGTACAAAATCCGCACAGCGGCCAATAATAATGCAGGATTCCGTTTCTGCAAGCTCCTTGATAATTTTGGCCTGATAATTAAATAAATTATCGTTGGATACAAAATCATCGCTATCCGGGGGGATTAGCTCCCCTTTGTATACATTTTTTGCAATTCTGTATAGCAGGCTCTTTTTGATTTTCTCATCTGCCTTAGCAAATAATTCCTGGTTAATACCACTGTCATCCGATGCCAGACGAAGTAAATCTCTATCGTAATAGGGAATGCCAAGCTTCTCTGAGAGCATCTGTCCTATGGTTCGTCCGCCGCTGCCATATCCTCTCGCAATCGTTATAACATACTTTTCCATTTGAATTACCTCCTCACTTACATACTGTATTTTAGGCGTTCACGAAACAATATAGTTATTGTAATTGTATACACAACGAATACTATTCCTTCGCTCCAACGCTTCCTTCGGGCTTAACTTCCGCTTCGAAACAGTATTCGTTGTGTATACAATAGCTTCAGTGAATGAGTATCGCAATTACCTAACACTGTATTTAGGCAATTGCAAAGCTCATAACTACAACTGCTATATTGGTTCGCAATTGGATAAATTCATATCATTCAAAATGAAAAATAGAAAAAATAATCTCACAATTACCTTTTCTATTTTCCTAGGAGCTCTCGCTTATTCTCCCAAGTATGCTTTCTTTACTTGTTCATTGTCCATGAGCTTCTTTGCATCATCTGTTAATACAATTTTTCCTGTCTCTAAAACATATGCACGGTCTGCTATGGATAATGCCTTCTTTGCATTCTGTTCTACCAAAAGTACTGTTGTTCCGCTCTTGCTGATACTTTTGATAATATCAAATATTTCTCCAACCAGGATTGGGGAAAGACCCATGGAGGGCTCATCCATCAATATAATTCTTGGCTTGGACATTAAGGCACGTCCCATTGCTAGCATCTGCTGCTCACCACCACTTAAGGTACCTGCGAACTGATTCTTACGCTCACGAAGTCTTGGGAATCTTTGATATACCCCTTCAAGAGATTCCTCTATTTCTGCCTTATCCTTACGGGTGAAAGCTCCCATCAGCAGGTTCTCGTATACACTAAGCTGTGCAAACACATGCCTTCCTTCCGGAATATGTGCGATACCTAGGGGTACAATTTTATGAGCCGGGATCTTCAAAAGGTCAGTGCCTTCAAAGATTACCTCACCGCCCCTTGCAGGGATAAGTCCTGTTACTGTATGAAGAATGGTAGTTTTTCCGGCACCGTTAGCACCGATTAAGGCTATAACCTCACCTTCATTTACTTCGAACGATACGTCTCTAAGTGCCTGTATCACTCCATAATATACTTGTAAATCTTTCACTTCCAACATTGCCATCGCTTATCTAATGCTCCTTCTTTTTGGTTGGATTTCTCCTCCATTATTCACCAAGATATGCTTTTACTACTTCAGGATTATTTAATACATCTCCTGGTAAACCATTCGCCAATTCGGTACCGAAATTAAGAACAAATATCTTTTCACAAATTCCTGCTACCAGCTTCATATCATGTTCGATCAATAAGATGGTGACATCGTATTTCTTTCTGATTAAGGTAATGGTCTTCATCAATTCTTCCGTCTCGGATGGATTCATACCTGCTGCCGGTTCATCTAAAAGCAACAGCTTTGGACTCGTAGCAAGCGCCCTTGCTATCTCAAGCTTTCTCTGCTTGCCATAAGGAAGGTTGGCAGAAAGAACATGTGCTTCCTTGTCCAAATCAAATACCTTCAAAATATCCATGGCTTTTTCATTCATTTGCTTTTCCATCTTCCGATAGGAGGGTAAGCGCAGAACTCCTGCTAAAGTTGAATATTTGTACTCATTGTGCAGACCTATTTTTACATTATCTAATACGGATAGTGCACGGAACAATCGAATATTTTGAAAGGTTCTCGCGATTCCCGCTTTATTAATTTCAATTGTACTTAAACCTGTTATATTTTTGCCGTCCAGGGTAATAACACCGGTATCTGGTTTGTACACACCGGTTAAAAGATTAAATGCTGTTGTTTTCCCGGCACCATTTGGTCCGATTAAGCCATACAACTCACCCTTTTCAATTGTAATGGTTAAGGAATCAACCGCACGTAAACCACCGAAGGATATGCCTAAGTTTTTTACTGATAACATTGCCATAGTCTTATGCTTCCCCCTTACCGGAGGCATTCGCCCCCCTTTTTAACATAGAATTCAGTATGTCTTTCATCGAATGATTCTTCCTCCAGGCAATGCAAGCCGGATTCCAGTTAAATATCATCATCACAATTAATACGATTGCATAAATAAGCATACGGTAATCACTCAGGAAACGTAAGTATTCCGGAAGCAGGGTTAATAGAACTGCCGCGATGATGGAGCCGCGGATATTTCCTACACCGCCAAGAACCACGAATACCAGTATCATGATGGACATATTATAACCAAAGTTCTTTGGTGTTGCTACAAGGCTTGATATATTATGGGAGTAAAGCACACCTGCTACACCTGCCATTGCAGCTGAAATGGTAAAAGCCAGGAGCTTAAATCTTGTAATGTCAATACCCACCGACTCCGCTGCAATTCGATTATCACGAATCGCCATAATGGCACGTCCGGAACGTGAGTTGATCAGATTAACAATAATCATATAAACTACAATAAGAAGTAGAATGGCAATGGTAAAATTGGTATCTCTGGAGGTACCGGTGATACCCTTTGCACCATTCACAATAATATCTCCGCCCTCTGCCAGCTTCAGATTTGATGCATCCTGCAAGGAGATATGCAGGCCATTGCCATCAATACCAATATACAAGGCATTAATAATGTTCTTAACAATTTCACCAAAGGCAAGTGTAACAATCGCTAAATAGTCACCACGAAGGCGTAGAACAACCACGCCGATCAGGCTTCCAAAAAGTGCAGCGCAAACTGCTCCAATCACAATTGCTATAGTATAACGAACAAAAACATTCGTAATACTATTCTCCGTACATCTTGTAAAAAATGCTCCGGTAAATGCACCAATGCACATAAAGCCAGCATGGCCTAAGCTTAGCTCACCCAATATACCAACGGTCAGGTTCAGAGATACTGCTAATATTGAATAATAACATAACGGCACTAATAACCCCTTCATCAGGTTAGACATAACACCGGAAGAGATCAAAATCTGACAAAGAACATAGAAAACTAATATGATACCTAACGTAATAATGTTATTACGGGTTGATTTATTTAACGTATTTATTTTTGTCATCGTACCCACCTACACTTTCTCATGCATGATCTTACCAAGAATTCCGGTCGGTTTCACCAGAAGCACCAGGATAAGAATAAAAAATACAATTGCATCAGCGAGCTGAGAGGATATATAGGCACGGCTCAAGATCTCTATCACTCCCAAAAGGATACCACCAATCATGGCTCCCGGGATTGATCCAATACCGCCAAATACCGCTGCAACGAAGGCTTTGATACCAGGCATAGCTCCAGAGGTTGAAGTTAAGCTTGGATAGGAGGAAAACAGTAAAGCACTGGCAACTGCCGCCAAAGCAGAACCAATCGCAAAGGTTATTGCAATGGTTTTATTCACATTAATACCCATAAGAACAGATGCGTCTTTGTCCTCTGAAACCGCTATCATACTACGGCCTGTCTTTGATTTCTTTATAAAAACATTTAAGGCTATCATTATAATCAGGCACAAAGGTATGGTAACCAGTGTTTCACCGGATATCGTCAGTGCCCCTCCATCCAGTTTCCATGCGGGTACTGTTATAACTGAAGTAAATGATTTTGTATCTGCTCCGAATATTAATAAGGCCACATTCTGCAATAAATAGCTGACACCGATTGCAGTAATTAAAACAGCCAGTGAGGAAGCCTTTCGAAGCGGCTTATAAGCCACCCGTTCAATTGTAATACCCAAAGCCATACATAATATAATTGCAAGCAACACACCAACAATGGGATTTAGACCGGATAAACTCATCGCGATAAAAATGACATATCCACCGACCATAATAACATC
This sequence comes from Bacillota bacterium, assembly GCA_023392995.1. Lineage (GTDB taxonomy): Bacteria > Bacillota > Clostridia > Lachnospirales > Lachnospiraceae > Mobilitalea. The sequence goes on along the minus strand of JAEWMZ010000383.1, from coordinate 40,027 downwards.
ACCATGTGCAAAGTTAAGCATTTTTGCAATACCATATACCATGGTGTAGCCAAGTGCAATCATAGAATATACACTACCAAGGCTAATTCCTTTAATTAAATAAGAAATAAAACTCATATGAACCCCCGTATATTTTTCTTAAGAGATAGATTACTTGCTGTGATTCGCTATATCTTATCGCAGGAATCAGATATCTATTCCTGTATATTTCCGGCGTAAATCAGCGCCTTTTGTGAGAAACTGTAACCTGCTTCTTATCAGTTGTATTGTAGCATAGGTTAAAATGTGTTACAACTACAAATAATTTCTAATACCTCTAATAAAGCATACTATTTTTTCCATATAATTCAGCTTCTGTAAATCCACTTAAAATTATGTAAAGTGTAATATCAGCAGCTAAACTTATAACGAATTGATATTGCGTATTTGGCAAATACTGTTATGAAGTACAGGCACCTGACCGTCCCCTGCACAAAAAGCAAAGAAACGGTATCTGCCAAATACACAATCTCAAAATACTATTTTGTTTTGGCAATAGCATATCGTAAAAACTGATTTTTATTGTTTTCACAATAACCGGCACGCAACCATGAGGCCGCCTTACGGCTCAATATCAATGATTGAAACAAATATACAGAGGAACAAATATGGGTCCCTCTGTATATCAAAGTTTGATTTATCCTTTTTCTTAGAATGGAACCTTAACTGTTCTTATTCTGCAGAAACATATTTTCCACCTTCGATTTTGAATACTCTAGGCTGCTTATTAACTTCACCTGTTGCTTTCCAGGTCATCTGTGTACCGGTCAGACCATCATAGGAAATCTGCTGAATTGCTTCTTTCATTGCGGTTCCGATTTCTTTAACGCTCATATTCGGTTTTATAGAGCCTTTTTCAGCTGCTGCTTTAATGATATAGATTGCATCATATGCATCAGCTGCAAATTGATTCGGAGTCTCATTACTGTAAGCTGTCTGATATGCCTTAACAAAGTTTACAGTCTTTTCATCTGTGCTTTCTGCTGCAAAAGGAGTTAAAAGAACAACGCCTTCCGCCAAAGACTTATCAAAGTTTTCGACGGTAAGGATACCATCCAAGCCATCACAGCCTAAGAAGATTGGCTTATAATCAATTGCTGCTGCCTGTGATAAGATCAAGGTTGCCTGAGAATAGTAAATAGGAAGGAATACAAGTTCTGCACCAGCATCCTTTGCCTTCTGAAGCTGTACGGAGAAATCAGAATTACTATCAGCAGTAAATGCTTCTTCTGCAACAATTTGAAGACCCTGGTTTCCTGCCTCCTGCTTAAATGCTGTTTCAATACCGGAAGAATAGATATCAGAACTATCATAAATAATAGCGATCTTTGATGCAATACCTTTGCTCTTAATGTACTGAGCAGAAGCAATACCCTGGTTAGGATCGGTAAAACATACCTGATATACGTTTCCATTCTTAAGAACGTCAGTGGAAGATGCGGAAGGTGTTAACTGGAACATACCATCTACGTTGGTCTCTTCCATAACAGAAGCACATGCTCCAGAGGTAACAGTACCCATCAGCATCTGCATTCCTCCATCCTTTAAGGTGTTATATGCATTCACTGCTTTTTCACCGTCAGCCACATCATCTTCAAATTTAAAATCAATCTTAGCGCCATTAATACCGCCGGCTGCATTAATCTCATCAGCAGCAAGCTTAGCACCATTCTTTACACTCTGTCCATAAACAGCTGCATCACCAGTCACCGGTCCGATACCACCGATGGTAAATGTTTCGCTGGAATTCTTTGTACCACAAGCAGTAAAGCTTGCTACTACCATACTTGAAACAACAAGCAGGCTTAATACTTTTTTCATTTTTCTCATAAACTACCTCCTGTTATGTTTGGGATTAAAGAAGACGTTCCCTATACGATAACATAAAAATACTGTCATTGATCAGAACGCCTTTATTCTTGCTATTATATTACCCTCGAACTTTAAATTTGTCAATATAATCTTTTAGTGCGTTAAAGACTAATACGTTAGCTCATTAAAGCAATAATCCACATTAAAGCAGCTCCCCGCCGCACTTATCGCAGAACTCCAATCCCTCCAGAGTAATCCCTCCACAGTCCGGGCATATGATTTTAGCGGGATGTATCTCCCGCTCTACCACCTCGTACTGGATCTCCTTATCTTCCTGCGCTTCCAGTACGTCTTCCTTATCTTCCCTGTACTCCACTTCAAAGGAAGAGGAGGAGGTTGCTTTACCCTCTTCCTCCTCCCTATGATTTTTCACTTCTGTCTGACTATTTTCCGCGTTACGATCCAGTTTCTTCTTATTAAATAAATGACTGAACAATGACACAAGCTTCCCTCCAGACTTTGATTTAGTTACCAGCAACAATTGCCTTGTATTTGCCGCTTCCCCTCATCTCAATGACGGGAACGCCTTTTCCTTCGATATAATCCTTGGTAATAATAACTCTGCCTATGTTATCATCCTTTGGAATCTCAAACATAATATCCAGCATAACCTCTTCCAATATGGATCTTAAGGCTCTTGCACCGGTCTTTTTCTCTATCGCCTTCTCAGCGATTGCCTCCAACGCCTCTGAATCGAATTGCAGATCTACTTCATCCAGCGCCAACAGCTTCTGGTATTGTTTTAATATAGCATTTCTAGGCTCCTTCAGCACCTGCACCAACATCGCCTTTGTAAGTCCTTCCAAGGAATAAATAATTGGAAGTCTTCCTAAGAATTCCGGTATCATTCCGAATTCTCTTAAATCATCCACGGTAACCTTCTGTAGAAGATTCTGCTCCTCATCATACTTATCTTTAAGATCAGCCTTAAACCCGATGGAGGACTGCTTATTGAGTCTAGCCTTTATGATTTTATCAAGATCCGGGAAAGCTCCGCCGCAAATGAACAGAATATTCTGGGTATTTACCGTAGTCATAGGCACCATTGCGTTTTTCGAGGATGCCCCCACAGGAACCTCCACATCACTGCCCTCTAAAAGCTTTAACAAGCCTTGCTGCACAGATTCTCCGCTGACATCACGGCTGTTGGTATTACGTTTCTTTGCAATCTTATCGATCTCATCGATAAATACGATACCTCTCTCTGCTTTTTTCACATCGTTTCCCGCGGCTGCCAATAATTTAGAGATAACACTCTCAACATCATCACCAATATAACCGGCCTCCGTTAAAGAGGTAGCATCCGTAATCGCCAAGGGAACATTCAACAGCTTTGCCAGTGTTTTCACCAGATAGGTTTTACCACTGCCTGTAGGTCCAATCATAAGCATATTGGACTTTTCAATCTCAATCTCCGGGTCTGTCTGTGAACCTATTCTTTTGTAATGATTATATACACCTACCGAGATTACTTTTTTTGCATGCTCCTGTCCGATGATGAAATCATCCAGGCTTGCTTTTATAACATGGGGAGAAGGGATACTGCGACGATCAAAGGGTTCTTCCTTCTCTGCTTCTTCCTCCGGGCTTTTCTTTTTTAACTTCTGCGTCTTTGGAATGTCATTTTGAAAATTTGAAAGATTCAGCATATTGGGTGTGATGCCCATCATGTTCATATATGGATTGTCGCCTTTGTTAATTGTATCAAAGGTCTTTTGCATACAATCAGAGCAGATGCTGATTTGATTCGGAATATGAATCATCTTTCCTGCCTTGCTTTCCGGTCTGCGACAAAGATAGCACACCTCTTCATAATCCCCATGCTCGTGGTCACTGTGGTCTTTATTTTTATCTATATTCTTATCATCAAAATCATCCATATTACTCATAAATTCCTCCATTCTACCGCTGTCTGGCGGCAATAACACTGCGTTATTTCGTATAGTATATCGTATAATTTGAATCCATACAATAGTAGATTCCTTAATGTTTTATTAAAAAACTATATAATTTTATCTATGAGTAATCCAAAAAACAGCAATCCGGGTTAGCACTTCATATCTTGCCCTCCGCGACTATCATACAAGCAAATTTCTGTATTCTAAGAAAAAAGAAACACCGATGTGTTTCCATCGGTGCTCTTTCATATTTCTAAATTTATTTTCCAGCCTGACCTGATGAATTCAAGCTAGGATTCTTTCCTAATGTTACAGTAACTTTTTCTTCTTTATAGGTACCATCTGAATTTCTCATATAGGTAATAGTCACTTTGCTTCCAACCCGCAGGCTATTCACATATTCTTTTAATTGGGAAATTGAAGATATCTCAATATCGTCTGCCTTAGTTATAATATCATCTGTTTTCAGTCCAGCTTTATCTGCTGCTCCGCCTTTGACAGCTTCATTAATATATACACCTACCGGCATGTTATAATAAGCCGCTACATCTTCCGTTACATCGTTACCGGTTATTCCGAGATATCCTTGCTCAGCCTCACTCAGAACTTCCCTGCTCATCAGCTCGGTAATAATTGGTGTTGCCTTTGTAATTGGTATTGCATATCCCATACCTTCCACTTCACTGGAAGCATATTTTACAGTATTGATTCCAATTACTTCTCCCTCCATATTAATTAGGGCACCTCCGCTGTTACCTGGATTAATTGCGGCATCGGTCTGAAGCAGTACCATTTTTTTTGAGTTGTAGCCATCAGAAACCTCAACTTCACGATCCTTGGCACTAACATAGCCAACGGTTACCGATTGACCATAGCCAAGTGCATTTCCAATTGCAATCACCATTTCCCCTACCTTAACATTATCAGAGTTACCAAGCTTAGCAACTGTGATTGCCTTTAGCGTTGCAGCTTCTAATTTCGTTATATCAACGGTTACAACCGCAAGATCCGCAACAGCATCCGTACCTTTAATTACTGCCGGTGCCTTTGAACCATCCGCGAAGGTTACCGTAATTGTCTTCGTACCTCCCACTACGTGGTTATTGGTTGCAATTAACAGCTCTTTCTCATCCTTTCCAACGATGATTCCTGAGCCGCTTCCTTCCACCTCCTGGTCGATTGACTGACCAAACCAATTCGTTGGCTGTGTGGAAGTACTATTAATCGATACGATTGCTGGCAATGTATCTTTTGCGATGTTGCTTACAGCCGTTTCACTTACTGTCTTAATTGCACCACCCTTTGTGTATCCAACTTCATAATTATAATTATCGCCCAGTTCTCCAATGATTGTTTTGGAGGCTGCGTCAGGATTCATTGTCAAATATAATTTTCCTACCCCTACGAAGCTAAGACCGGCAACAAGACCAAAACATACCGCTTTTACCAAGAATTTTCCGACCCGAGCACCTGCAGAGTTTGATTTTTTCTCCTTCTTCGGCTTTGAGCTGGTTTGACTTGTATTGCTAAAATTTTGATTTGTATTATTGTAATTTTGATTCGTATTTTGGTTATTATAATCCCAGGAAGACTGATTTGTATTGTAATTATTATACCCTCTGTTTTGTGCCTGTTCTGCCCAAAAGCTATAATCCGGGGTATTATTATATTGATTTTGATTGTTGTAGGGATTTTGTCCGGATTCCTGATTTTGGCTTCCATATTGACCCTGACTATTGTGATGATTTTGATTCTGATTCTGGTATTGATTTTGTCCCTGATAGGAGTATTGATTTTGGTACTGATTCTGATTTGAGTACTGATTCTGATTTGAGTACTGATATGGATTTGGCTGGTTATAATAATTTTGACCCACCTGCTGATTTGTGCTGTTCTCTGATTGGTTGGCGCTGTTGCTCACGCTGCTGGAGGGTTGATTTGAATTATGTTCTGACTCATTTGTAATATGACCATTTGTATTGTAAACGGATTCATTTGAGTCACTGTTTGTTTGGTTCGAGTTGTTATTATCAAATTCTGACATAAAAATATGCTCCTTTCTATTTGTAACATTTCATCTGTAACATTTAATTGGAATAACTATATTGTTTGAAATTTATGTTTGATGATTCATAACCTACTAGCATTTACATGTTTCCTTTACATGCTACCTAACATTTACATGCTTCACAGTTTCTTCCTTTCAAATCCTGTTGATTTAGTGTGAAATGCAGTACATTTTCCACACTGCATGGAACAACCTATAGATCGAAAATCAGTTAATATAAATTCATTGTACAAGTCTATTAGACAAGTTCCTGACACCTATGTGCCTTTTCTATGTAACACAGTTTAGCAAGACTTTGTGTAAAGATTGTGAATTTATTATGATAATTCCAAGAATTTTTTGGTCATTTTAGGCTTTCCTAGTGGATCTTAAGAAAATTTTTATTGTTGAAATCTATATAATCATGTATTATATTAGATGGTACGGCACAAAACTGTGCCTTTGCAACACAATAATTCGAAGGATTAACGCATATTTTACTGCCAAAAAATAAAATATGATAGCTTGCTGCGGAAAGGAAATTGTGAAATAAATGATTAAAGATAATCAAAAGATGTTTAATCGGCTTCATGTCCTGATGGATGCCGTCATTATAATAATCGCCTACTTGCTTACGTTCGTTTTAAGATTTGAAAGTCCATTAAATCAGTTTTCAGTCTTTCGATTGGCACCCAGTGAAAAATACTTAACCATTGAGGTATATGCCAGCCGGCTTATTATCTTAGTACCATTATACCTCTTTGTTTACTATTATACAAACCTTTATACTCCAAAACGTGTGCAGCACAGATGGACTGAATTTTCCAATATTATTGTTGCCAATTTTTTCGGTATTGCATTTTTTACCGCTTACTTGTTCTTTATGAAACAAAAGGATTATTCCCGTGGTTTCGTTATTTTATTCTTTCTATTGAATATATCCATTAGCGGAATCGCACGTATTGCACTTGCTCAGGTGCTGCGTTCCGCAAGACGCAAGGGGCATAATCTGAAGCATGTGATCCTGGTAGGATATGGACATGCATGTGAAGCTTATATTGACCGTATATTTGCTAACCCACAATGGGGATACTATATTCATGGTATTCTGGATGACAAGATGGAAGTTGGCACCATGTATAAAAAAGTACCTGTAATCGGAAGTATTACCCATCTGGAAGCTTTTCTTACGAAAATGACTCTGGATGAAATCGCGATTACCCTAAGTGTCGATGAATATGAAAAATTAGAAAGAATTGTGGCTGTATGTGAAAAATCCGGTGTTCATACAAAATTTGTTCCGGATTACTATAGCTTCATTACCACCGAACCCTATACGGAGGACTTATTTGGTTTACCTGTCATTAATATTCGCAATGTTCCTTTAAGTAATACCTATAACCGGGTTGTAAAACGGGTCGTAGATCTCTTTGGAACAACTGTGGCATTGATATTATTTGGCATTCCCATGCTTTTGGTTGCTCTTATTATTAAAATAACCTCTCCAGGTCCAGTTATCTTTTCACAGGTTCGTATCGGCAGGCATAACAAGGAATTTAAGATGTATAAATTCCGCTCTATGGAGGTTCAGTCCGATAAAGAAGAGAAAAAAGCCTGGACAACCAAGCATGATCCCCGCGTAACCGGAATTGGAAAATTTATTCGAAAGACAAGCATTGATGAATTACCCCAATTATTCAATGTATTAAAAGGTGAGATGAGCTTAGTTGGTCCCAGACCAGAGCGCCCCTTCTTTGTCGATCGTTTTAAAGAAGAAATCCCCCGCTATATGATTAAACACCAGGTTGCACCAGGTCTGACCGGCTGGGCGCAGATTAACGGCTTCCGCGGAGATACTTCCATTCGTAAACGGATCGATCACGATTTATATTATATCGAACACTGGACTTTGGCTCTTGATTTTAAAATAATATTCTTAACCTTCTTTAAGGGCTTCATTAATAAGAATGCCTATTAAACAGGTGGAATGGGATTTTAGAAAGGACAGGTTAATAAGTTAGAATGGCACAACAAAAAAAGAAACCCTTGAACAAAAAGAAGTTAATCATTATTTTTATCGTTGAACTATTCGTACTTGCTCTGCTCTTCGTCGGCTACAAAATATTGACTACGACGAATAAAATTGAACAAAACAACGAACAGGATGACGAAATAGAGGTGGAGCAGGAAATTGAAGGCTACCGCAACGTTGTAATCTTTGGTGTGGATTCCAGGGAAAATTCTGTAGCAAAGGGAACTCATGCCGATACGATTATTATAGCAAGCCTCAATAACAAAACCAAAGACGTGAAACTAGTCTCTGTTTATCGGGATACTTACGTTAATATTCCTGAGGTTGGCTATAAGAAAATAAATGCGGCATATTTTAACGGCGGCTATTCTCTGGCGCTCACCACCATCAATCAAAATTTTGATTTAGATGCCAGGGAGTATGCAACAGTAAATTTCCAGGCGGTTGTGGATGTAGTTGATATGGTAGGTGGTATCACCTTAGACATTGCAGATAACGAATTAAAGTTATTGAACGGATATGTCAATTCCTTAAATAAAATCAACGGTACAAATGTGGCTCATTTAAAATCAGCCGGCACCCAACAGGTTAATGGTACTCAGGCTTGCGCCTATTCCAGAATCCGTTATACCGCCGGTGGTGATTATAAACGAACCGAGCGCCAGCGTATTGTTGTACAAAAGGTGTTTGATAAGGTCAAAACCTCAGATTTGGCTACTATTAATAAGATTATTGATAAAGTGTTTCCTCAGATAGCAACAAACCTGAGTACGACCGAAATACTATCCCTGGCAAAGGATGTTTTCTCCTACGACATCGCAGATCAGACCGGCTTCCCCTTTGAAAAGGATGCTCACACCTATAATGGTGCATCGCTGGTATTCCCGATCAATTTAGCAGATAACGTGAAAAAGCTGCATGAGTTTCTATTTAATGAGACAGATTATAAACCCAGTGCTAAGGTTCAGGCGAACTCGGATTATATCGAAAGCATTCGAGTGAAATAAACTGTCACAAAGAACTTCACCCGTTGGTGCTCCGAGTAACGAAATTAGGAACAGAGGCTGTTGCAACACTTGCAACAGCCTCTGTTCCTAATTTCTATTCATTCGCTTCCGCACAAAATAGTATCTTTAAAAAACTCCTTAAAATTCTTAGCAAGAAAATACAAAACAACAAGTTCTCGAATTATTTTACCTTGCTATATTCATTCAGCAACTCCTCAATCGGCCTTTGATCCAGTTCCTGAAAGAATGCCATTCTCTGTCGCTTATCCTTGGTTGGCTTCTGATGATTCTTAATGAATACTTCCTTCAGTGTGCTAGACTTCACCTTCATCTGATCCTTCAGCACCTCAAAGACAGCCTCGGCCTTTGGATTATTCACCAGCACCATGTTAATACCCTTATTGTCATCCATCTTGGGAGCAGCCTTCTTCACTCCCCACAGATCACCAATGGTAAAATCGCCAACACGGTTATTATAGGTATAGTTACAGCTGCTGCAGCAGGATCTGGACATGGTACAGTTGACGAAGGTTCTGTAATAGAGGTTATCTGCCGTTCTCTCTACCTTTTTCGTACCGTTTGCAAAGGTAACCACCGTATTACTGTCACTTTGTCTCCAGCCCTTTTCCTTATCCCGGAATTTGATGTCTACTACCTTGGACTTTTGTTCTCTGCCCAGATAATTAATGTATTTCTCAAACGCCTTGGGTGATGGTGCCGAATGACATAGCAGCTCACAAATCAATAAATTCTCATAGTCTTTTCGCAAATATCCTCGAAGACCGGCACACTCACAGGGAAGACCAGTATAAAGCACATATCTACCATTCTGCAGCATATCTTTAATCTTTGGGAATACTCCTCTGAAATCGCTCTTAACATATTTGGAGCCGCTGAATGCCTTTGCAGCCTCCATGGTTTCAGCGATATCGGAAACTGCCTTCATCTCTTCATTAAAGCGTACGCCTACCACTGCTCCCTGCTTTTCTTCGATTACATACTTAGCAAGAATAGGGAAGATTGCGCCGGAACTGCTGTCTTTTCGAACCTTATCCTCTTTATTCAAGGCACAATAGGCCTTTGGATAGGAGTCCTCATATTCCACCAGCTTTGGATTTCTCCGAATACAAGTCTTATAGCATAGTCCGCAGCTGGTGCATTTTGCTTTATCCACCAGCGGATAAAGGTAGCCTTCTTTATCTGCCTCCATGGTTATTGCACCAAATGGGCAGATATCAGCACAAGCGTTACAGCCATAGCATTGGTCCTTGGTAATATCCGTAGGACAATTTACCATATCATAACGATCCGACAGCCCCAGACTCTTAATTAAGAACCTGGAGGAGGATTTCTTTAATGCATCGATCCTTGCATGCAAGGCCATCGGATTATTGATTTGAAACATAGAATACTCTTCAAAATCATTCACATCATATAAAATATGAGACTGTAAGCCCAGTGAGGTTAATAAATCCACCGTTCTGCTGCCTGTATCGGAATGCAGCATGGATACGAAAGGCTTTTCGTATAATATAGAGAATACGGTTCCATGGAAGGAGTTTGTGATAACACATTGTGCTCCTTCAATTAATCCAATAAAATCACCTGCTGTAGCCGTATAAAAGGACGGCAATCCATTGACAAAGCCTTTGGTTGGTCTTCGATAGATCATTGGGATACCCAGCGCGATTGATATCTTGTTGGCAAAGGATATTACCTGGGGATTTCTCTCTATCATATAAACCAAGATATAAGGTTGTTTGATGGGGCTTTCCACCTTAATCTCTTCGTAATCCTCCTTCACCAAAAGCATGGTCGGATCCAGTACGACTTCCACCGGCGCCTCCGTCAGATCCTGCACCTCGCTCTTTATACTGCTCTCTCTGACCGAGATCCCTGAGTAAGTGGAAAGGGAATTCTTCATATCTTCTTTATATTTTGACGGAATATAATCACTTCCCACGCTGGCTGCATAGGATACCTTTTTTGCCTCTGGCTCCGCAAAATCCAGATAATAAGCCGGATCAAAGCCTCCAATATGGGCTGCATTCCACACCTGGTCGCTACCGGTAATATATCCGTCCAGCTTAAGCTTTGCCGTTCTCAGCTCTTCATAGGTTCTAAAATCCCCAATTAATTGAAAATGCTGTTTTAAAAAGCTCTGAAATTTATTGTAACGCTCCAGACTTAATGGTGCACGAAGAGATAGCATAAACTTCTTCATCTGCCTCTTTAATCCCTGTGTGTCACCCATCGGATCGTAGAGCCTGTCTATGATATCTGGATGATAATGAATGACCCCAGCATCAACTCCATAATCCTTTAATACCTTCTGCAGAGCCCATGTCTGTAAGGTTGCACCATAGTTATTTGCACTATGAAATGTTATTACTCCGACCTTCATGCTGTGTCACCTCCGTTAAAATCTTTGCCAATGGAAATACATTTTCCTCGTTATATACAACGTTATCAAACTTCTTTTTCAATAAATTAATCTCTTTGGTTGCTACCACCTCCGTAAATTTGTTAAAATGCTTTACAGCATATTTTACCTGTGTACGATAAGCGGAGCTCTCTTTGTATTTTTGCATATTAAAGTATTTGAAGTTATAAACAGAGATTTTACCTAGCAGTAAACTCATATTACAAATCATTCGATCCAGACCTGATTGATAAATCGTTACGTCAAAATCCACGGGTCCAAAATATTTTAATGCCTCCCGCTTCATAACCTTATCAATGCGCTTATTGGTAAAGCCCGCATCAAGTCCGGCATTTAAGCGAAGCTTACAAAGGAAGTAATCCATTCTCGTATAATTAACCTCATAAGAGATGGGGAAGTAGTTAATCTCCTTTCTGAACTTTGCAATCATATCGGAGGCCTTTCTCACCTTACTTGCTTTCATACATACATAAACTTCGAATTGATCTGTATCAATCTCATTAATTGCATTAACCAAATTCTCGGAATAGTGATCATGCTTTAACCCTTTGATGAAGATAAGCGCTTTTTTCTTGCCGTTTGGCACCACTTTTTCCAACCTAAAGTTCTCTTTTACCTTCGTATCACCTTGCAGAAGTGTCTCAATCACCTGTCTTGGTGTATCAATGCTATCCACGGAGCAGAATCTTTCATAAAATTCCGGATATCCCTGATTCTCCGTATTTAGCTCCTGAATCAGTGCCTCAACGGTATCTGCCTTAGGAAGCTCAATGGTGTCCAAATCAATATATAGGCCGCGGCCATTCTTATATTCCTCACGGTCATAGGTAAACAATACAATTTTCTTCTTGGTACAAGCATAGTCAAACATGATACTGGAGTAGTCTGTTACCAGCGCATCACTCGCATTTAAGAAATCATAGGTTTCAAATTGATCCGGTATGGCCTTAATATGCTTATAGCTGCTATAATCCATCTCATTCTTTACATAGGGATGGAGTTTCACATAAAAGATCTGCCGATCCGTTAGGCTGCGGTCAATTTCCTCAAAATATCTACCCAGCAGCTCCAGCTGTTTTCCTGTCTCCTTCTTGTGCAGCAAGCCTCTCCAGGTTGGCATATATACGATAACCTGTTTATCCTCAAGCTTCGCTTCTTTTCGTATTTTATGATACCGTTCCGTATTGAAAAAGATGGAGTTCCTAGGATATCCAGATACCATAATTGTACCTGGATAAATATGATTTAGCATGTAATCTTCTGTAAACACATCTCTTGAAAAATCATTCTGATACAATAGATAATCTGCAATCATAAAGTTTCTCTGGATATTTCCAAGGGCATACTCACGCATTGGAACAATACGTCCCATTGCTTTGAGCGGTGTTCCATGCCAGGTATTTAAGTATACCTGATCCGGCTTTTTAATATAGTAGGGAGGAAAGCTGGTGTCTGTGATCAGGTACTTCGCAGATGCCAGCGCCTTCGCATAGTCTTTGGAGCGAATATCAATCATCTTGACATTATTGATACCATATTTCTGGAGTAGGGGTTGATACTGCTCCATATAGTCCTTACTCATAACCAAGAAGACCCGGTATTCGAGGTAATTTTCCTTCGTCAGCTCCTTCATTAATGCAAAAATATTTCCTGCAATGTCCTCACCATGCTTAGACTCGAACAGAATGTCCTTCGGATTAACGCTAAGCTTCTCATACATTTTTGTATAATAAACGGACCCATTTTGCAGCAGGATGTGAAGGAAGGGCAGCTTTTTCTTAATAAGGGAAAGGCGATCCTTACTTTTCTTGAATTTTTTGAATTTCTTATTTAGCTTTTTACTGAAATCTCTCAGCTTCAGGAAGGTTTTTGCTACCACCTCAGGCGTATATTCACGGACACGAGTAAGACGGATCATCTTATTTTTATTGGTATAAAGCTTTAATTTTGCTTTTAAGCCACCAGAAGAATAACGCAGATAGTGATTTTTATGCCAATTGGGCATTTCTTTATCCAAAAATTCCTGAGTTTTACTGATGATCTTAAGCTTTATCTCTAATTTACCCTTGTTTGTACCTTTAAACAGGGCAGGATAACGATAAAGGAAATGTCTGGCACAGATGTATTCCAGCTCATCGTGGTAAAGCTCCATATAGCCATGCTTTTTCATAAATTCAAAAACCAGGGTGAAAGCCTTTACAATATCCAAAGTTTGCTCTGAAAATGTATTCAGGAAGCCCCCCTGCGTTGTTCTCCTATAGTTATAAAGCGGCTCTTCAATTACACCGATGCTATCCGCCTTACAACAGGCCTCAAACACCAGCACCAGGTCTTCAAAACGTATATTTTCCGGGAATTCAAGACCTTCAAGGATGTTTCTTTTAAAAAGCTTGTCCCAGGGGAAGGGTGATATATGGGCTAATTCATACTTATTCTCTACCAAACGGAAATTACGGTTAATTAGCATGGTAGGATAGACCTCTTTGGTCATTTCTCCGATATGCTCTCTCTCATATACATTATATCTACCGCAGATAACGATATCGTTATTATCTGCGGTAGCTTTATTGTATAATTTTTCACACATATCCAGCTCAATAAAGTCATCACTGTCCACAAAAAGAATATACTCACCGGTTGCACGTTTCAGCCCATAATTTCTGGCGTGGCTTACTCCGCGATTTTCCGTAGAAAATACTTTCATTCTATCCGGATATCTGCTCTCATACTCCTCTAGAATCTGCAAGCTGTTATCCTTGGTTCCGTCGTTTACTGCGATAATTTCGATATCCGGTAAGGTTTGGTTTACAATGCTATCCAAACAGGCTGCCAAATATCGTTCCACATTATATACGGGCATGATAACGCTTATTTTATAGTTCGAATTTTCCACTTAATGTTCCCTCCATATTACAATTTTTAATAGGCGATTGTGAAGCAATATCCTCCTGGAGATTCCTGATTTCCCAATAACCTAATGTTTGCTCCCTTGTCACATTACAAGTACGATTTATATCTACCCGTTTTTCGTCTTGTCTGTAAAGATATGTAGATATATGCGTTCAGTTGATTTACCGTCTAAATACTGATAATTACTGGCTATAAATGAATTGATTGCTTCCAGATCAAACCTATTCTCTTTTAGCAGATCAATTACTTCCTCCGTTGTCTCGGTAATCGGTCCGGGTACAAACTTCTTATAGGGTCTATAAAAGCCTCTGCCCTGATCCGAAAATTCTTCCAAATCATAAGCATAGAACAACATTGGTTTCTTTAAGAGACAATATTCAAATATTACCGAGGAGTAATCGGTAATCAAGTAATCCGCTACTAGAAGCAGCGTATTAATATCCGGATAGCCGGACATGGAAACAACATTTTCTCCAATTGCCCTTTTGTATTGCTCATCTCTTTGATACATCTCCATAACAAAAGGATGTAATCTCAGTAGCAGCACATAGTCCTTTGGAAGATTCTCTATAACCTTCTTCGTATCAAGTGCAAGCCTTGGCTGCTCTAATTCCTGATCTCTTAGGGTCGGGGCGTATAACACCAGCTTCTTCCCAACTAATTGGGGATGCTGTTTAAAAAATGCTCTTTTCCGTTCTTCTTTCAGTCTCTCATCAAAGAAAAGATCCGTTCTTGGAAGTCCATATACATAGATTCTGTCTTCAGCCACCCCAAAGGAACCGGCATACTCCTTCTTCGACTGCTCGGAGTTGACTATTAAATGCGTAATTCTGCTGTTAGCATAATATTCTAATTTCTTTAGCTGTCCGGTATTTACATCTTGTCCAAATCGTTTAATGGTTCCTGTCCCATGCCATAATTGCACTACACGGACTCTTTTGGGAAAATGGATATAGGCCATTGGCAGAAAGGTATTGTCCAGCAGTACAAATGCTGAGGTTGCCAAATGGTAGGGCTTAACGATAAAGAAGGATATCTTTCCCTTTAAGAGCCCTGGCTTTTTAACCAGCTTACGATCCTCTTTTTTTATATATTCAAATTGATAATTGTTGTCTTGTTTTTTGAGATAATCTACAACGACAGCTACATTACCATCCTTGCTGTTATCATGTGTCATAATGCAAAATACCTTCTTTTGTTTGACAGAACAGAAGAAGCGAAATATATAATAAAAACCTGCAAAGATCAGATAACCTATAATCTTCAAGCTTAGCCTCCACTCTTTTTTGGGAGGCTATGGCCTCCACTCTTTTTTGGGAGGCTATGGCCTCCACTCTTTTTTGGGAGACTATGGCCTCCACTCTTTTTTGGGAGGCTATGGCCTCCACTCTTTTTTTGGGAGGCTATGGCCTCCACTCTTTTTTTGGGAGGCTATGGCCTCCACTCTTTTTTTGGGAGGCTATGGCCTCCACTCTTTTTGGGAGACTATGGCCTCCACTCTTTTTTTGGAAGGCTATGGCCTCCACTCTTTTTTTGAGAAGCTATGACCTCCTCATTATTTTGGAGGTTATGAACCTCCACTTTTCTGGACGGCTATGAGCGTCATTTTTTTTGAGGTTATAACCTTTACTTTTATGGAGAGCGTTTTCCTCTCATATATAAAAAGCTTTCATCTCTGTTTTTCAGACTGATTTAGAATTCTTATTTTCCAAAATGAAAGTTTATTCATTAAAGAGTATAGACAATTCTATTACATACATTCTATTTAACCTAAAATTCAATCTATTCTCTTGAATTCCTTTCTCAAACTGGTGTCGATTTTTGCAGAATCAAATCAACCAGCTGCTTTGCTGCATTCCCATGATCCGCATGATTATATTTTCTTTGGAATGCATCATACTTTTCCTGATATTTCTGAAAATCATATTCCTCAATTTCCTGTACCAGCTGCTCATTCGTGATAACAATCGGTCCTGGCGCTTCTTCTAGAAAATCAAAATAAAATCCTCTGAGACTATCCTTGTACTCCTCCAAATCATAAGTATAGAATAGCATGGGTCTGCGTAATAAACTATAATCAAACATAACAGAGGAGTAATCAGTAATCAATAAATCAGAAACCAGATAAAGCTCAGCAATATCCGAGGCTGCATTAAACTGATAAAGAAAGCCCTCGTATTTACTAAAATCCAGCTGTTCCCCTACCAGATAATGAGCTTTCACTATGATTACATAACGCGAAGCCAGCTTTTCCTTCAGATAATCATAGTCTATCCTGGAGCTGAATTTATAGCTCAAGTGTCCATAATGTTCATTATCCCTCCAGGTTGGCGCATATAGGAGGATTTTTTTATCTGTCGGAAGACCTAGCTTTCTTTTTAAATCCGTAATGGAAGCGGGATTATTTTTTTGAAACAATATATCATTTCTGGGATATCCTATTTCCAAAACTTCTTTATGGAAGGCAAAGGCTCTGCGAAATATATTCGTTGCGTATGCATTCTGAGATAATAAATAGTCCCAGGTCTTTGAATTTTGGGCAAATTTCTTCTTATATTCCTCCAGCCCCGCTTCTCCCTCCATGGCGATCCGATCAAGATCCAGTCCAAGTTTTTTTAAGGGTGTCCCATGCCAGGTCTGAATATAGGTTGTTGCTTTTCTCTTCTTTAAATAGGTAGGCATTCTGGTATCACTAACCCAGGTTCCCGCCTTTGCAAATAAATAAAAGTAAAGCAAACTGATGCGCTTCACCTTTACAGCATTTCCGGGCACAGCAATAGAAGTATCCTCCAATATAAAATAGCAATGATATACCTGATCCAGCCCTCTTGCTACCAGCTCCTCATAGACGAATCTAGGATTACCGGAATAATTCCTTCCCAAATTACTCTCAAAAAGAATGATGTTAGAATTCACTCTATTGGTTAAAATGAAAAAGCGGTAGAGTAAAAGTACCGGTATTTTAATTACCTTTTTTATTATCGTCTTCATACACACCTGCCCGGATAAATCCATTTAATTTTTCGCTGTTAAATCCGTCTTAATCTTTGTTGTAGAAATGCCTTCGGTACGCGCCAGATATACCACTTCACAGTAATCCTTCAAGAAATCAAACTGCCCTTTCCAGTCGTCCCCCATAACAAAAACATCAATCTGATTATTTACGACATCATCCACCTTCTGCTCCCAAGTATATTCCGGAAGAACCTCATCCACATACTTGATTGCTTCTAAGATGATCTTTCTGTCCTCATAGGGATGATAGGCCTGCTTGTGCTTAATTGCATTAAACTCATCGGAAGAAAGAACCACCACCAGATAATCTCCCAATTCTCTGGCTCTTCTTAATAAATTAATGTGACCTACATGAAGTAAATCAAAGGTTCCGTAAGTAATTACTTTTTTCATAAGTCCCTCCTTATTGAATAAGCTTGTACCAGGCACTTGAGAAATCATATTGTCTTAGATTTTTTCATACAATTGATGCAAATCCCTTTGCACACGCTAATCCCGTGCTAATTCCACGCTATTTCGCGCCAGTTTCATGTAAGAACTCACATCAACTGTATGAAAAATTGCATAGCTTTTGATTTTCGCAATTACCTATAAGCTTTTATTCCTAAATTTGATCCGTTTCATTGCTATACTACTTTGTTATTTGGGGGTGTATTGTTTTTATTTCAATTTACTTTCATAAATCTCACAAACTTCCTGCACTTCACCATCCGCAATCAATTTACCCTTTTCAAGTAAGATTGCCTTATTACAAATATTTTTCACTTGTTCTATATTGTGAGAGACAAATAATACAGTAACTCCATCCTTAAACATGGATTTTATTTTCTTCTCACTTTTCTTACGAAATTTTGCATCACCAACAGCAAATACTTCATCCAGTATTAATATATCTGGTTCTACTATCGTAGCAATAGAAAATCCTAGCCTGGACTTCATTCCTGAGGAATAATTCTTCACCGGAACATTAATAAAGTCCCCCAGCTCTGAAAATTCTACGATCTCGTCGAACTTTTCCTTAATAAACTCCTTGGAATACCCGAGAACTGCACCGTAGAGAAAGATATTTTCAGCACCCGTATACTGTAAATCAAAGCCCGCTCCCAGCTCTAGCAAGGGTGCAATTCTGCCCTTTGTTGCTATACTGCCTTCTGTCGCTTTTAATACACCAGCAATCACCTTCAGCAGCGTACTCTTACCGGCACCATTCAGACCAAGAATTCCCACGCGATCTCCTTGCTTTATGGAGAAATTCACATTCTTTAAGGCCCAAAATTCTTTATATCTTATCTGACCCTTTATTTTTTTTATAACAAAATCTTTAAAATTATCGACCTTCTCGGCGCCCATCTGGAATCTAACCCCAACATGATCCACCTTAATTACTACCTTACTCATAAATACCTCATTTCACCGTTCACTACGGTATAATATAAGTTATGAGAAATTGATTTTACTTCTCATAAAAGGCTCTGATCTTGCGCCATGTACCTCGCTGCTAGGAACACGTGTTTTATTCCTATTATATAATTTATCAGAGCACGTACCATTTATAGGAAACGAATTATATATTCATAATAAATTCATCCTGTTTTTTATAGAACATAAACAAGCCTAGTAACAGAGCAACAATACTAAATCCACCTGAATAAAGCAATGCATTTGCATCAAGTGGCAATCCATAAATCACTGTATTTCGAAAGTTCAAAATAACGGAATACAGCGGATTAATCGTCAGTATCCAACCATGTCCGGTTTTAATTACTCTCTCTGGATCATAGAAAATAGCGGAGCAATACATAATCATCATCGAAACAACTCCCCACAAGTATTCCATGTCACGGAAAAATACCGCCAGAGTCGCCAGTATTAACCCAACGCCAAGCACCATAACAAAAAGAATAATCAATGGAACAATTGCCTCAAACATATAAATAGTAGGCTTTATTCTTAAATAAGCAGCAACACATACTAAAACAATCAGAGATATCAAAAACATCACATATTGGGAAAGAATTGATGATAACGGATATATATACTTAGGGACATATACCTTTTTAATCATCTGTCCATGGGTTCGTATTGACTTCATAGCTGACTTTGTTGCATTTGAAAAAAAGGAATAAAGCAGTCGTCCCGACAGTACATAAATCGGGAAGGTCTTATCATTTCTTCCATAAAAAGATGAAAAAACAAGTGTTAATACAAGCATGGTAAGCAATGGCTCAATTAATGTCCATAAAATACCAAGATAAGATCTTCTATACTTTAATTTAATATCCTTTATTACTAATTCAGATAGTAAAAACCGATATTTTTTAAAATTTCTTATAAATTGCTTCATTAAAATCTCCTTATATAAAATAAGTCCATAAGCTAATCCTTTCGGGTATTTCTATTCTTCATTATGAAATACCGCCTGGACAACCTTCCGGGAAGCTTGACCGTCCTCCCAGGAACAATATTTATCATAAAATTTATTATATTTCTCAGTATACTGCTGCTCGAGCTGATCTATATTTTGGAGTGCTGTAATAACCTCTTCGGTGGAATATAGAAGCGGTCCCGGCAGTTCTTCCTCAATATCAATATAAAACCCACGCAATACATCACGATACTTTTCCAGATCGTAGGTGTAGAACAGCATAGGCCTCTTCAAATTGGCATAATCAAAAAATACAGACGAATAATCAGTGATAAGGACGTCAGAAATTAAATACAGCTCTGAAATATCATTATAACTGCTCAGATTATAGGCAAAGCCTTCAAATCCGGTAAGATCCAGGGAGTCCGCTATATAGTAGTGGGTACGTAACAGAATTACATACTCCTCACCTAACTGCTCTTTTAATAACTGCAAATCTAACTTCAGAGAAAACTTATAGCTTACCTTAGTATAATACTCATCATCTCTCCAGGTGGGCGCATATAGAATCGTTTTCTTATCCCTTGGGATACCGATGGATTCTTTCACTCGAACCGTGATATCCACCATATCGGCAGCATGCAAAATATCATTTCGGGGATATCCGGTCTTAAGCATCTTCTGATTAAACTGAAAACACCTTCGGAAGGTATCGCCGGAAAACTGATTTGGTGCGATTAAATAATCCCACATCTGCGCTTGTCTGGAAGTCTGTTTCTTAAATTTTTGCGTAGCAGCGGTTGTATTCTCCAGATCATATGCCAACTTTTTTAACGGGGTACCATGCCAGGTCTCCAAGAATATGCTGCCTTCTCGTTTTTGAAACCATTCCGGCTGTCTGACATTAAAAACAAAATATTTACTCCTTGCCATATAGTAAAAATAACGGAAACTAAATCGCTTTACTTTCGTATGTGAATATGGAATTGTTGTATTCTTATTATCTATCACCCAGATATACTTATACTTCTTCGGATGATTTTTTACCAAATACTCATAAATATATTTCGGACTGTCGGAATAGCTTTTTCCAAAAAAGCTTTCAAATATAACCCATTGTTCTTTTAAGGACATGCTCAAAAAATAAGTCTCATATAAATACCTTGAAAAGGTGCGGGTATTTTTTGTTATTCGCTTGAAATCCATCCATTTATCATGATTTAAGACCGTCTTTTCCGCCTGCTTTATATTTCCATTGCAAAAAGCTTTCATTAATTTCCTGTCATAGCCCTGATAGCTTCTTCGCAATTCTTTGTCCAGACCATTTATTATCTCGCACATAATATTGAATTTCTTTAAGCGCTCCGGATCTTCGTGATTCGTCCGCAAATTAGGGGAGTAAAAACCGATACAATATTGTATCATTTTCTCTTGTGCCATAAGTTTCAAGGCCGTATTATTCTGCAGGAAACCCATTGCATACTTATAAGTATTCGTATATTCACGAAAGCTTCTGCTGCCCTTCATTTGACTTAAGGAAGGACAATTTACCGTATCACCATGGTTTCGTTTCATATATGCAGCTTCCGCTACATATTCGAAGTGATTGGCTTTTGTCAAAAACTGAAATTCAAAAGGGTAATCCGATAGGAACCGGATCGACTCTTTAAAGCGCAGCCTGTTATCTTCAACGACCTGACGTTTCATCAATTGATGAAGAACCGATATATTTCGAAATCCTTTCTCTTTTGATACCAAGAGCAGATAGGCCAGCTTTTGTCCAGATGACTCTGTCTCTGGAGTATTTACTTTCGAGTTCTCTAATTTCGTCTTTCTCTGCTTATCCCTCTTTGTCAGGCTCTCATCCGTCTCAAGCTCAGATGCTTCTGAGGCATCATTCTCTGCCTCGTCCTCGCTTGCTCCTTCTGATTCATCCTCTGTATTAAAGTTTGCCATAAAAACACTTCTTCTAAACCATGTCCATACTTTCTTTCCATAGATAAGGTCGGCACCCGTTTCTTTTGCCTTATCTACCAGCAACTCTAGAGTATTGGGACTGATATAATCATCACTGTCTAAAAAATATACATATTCACCGGAAGCAAGTGATAAGCCAAGATTTCTTGCAGCTGCTACACCCTTTTTCTCATTTAAAGAGTAGCTTCGCAGCTCAAATGTATTCTGAAAGGAATTCAGCAGCGGCTCTATTTCCTCATCAATCCGGTCACAAACAAGAATAACTTCCAGATCTTTATAGGTTTGATCCGCAAGACTGCTCAAACAATCCTCCAAGAATGAGATTCCTCTATAAAAAGGAATAATGACGCTTACCTTCATGAAGCTACCTCCACAGTCCTCTTATTTGTACAGGATCGTAAATTTTACGTCTGCCAATTACTCAAGTTCTGTCTGTACTATCCTTTCAACAATTAGACACATATCGGTGATGAAATAATTCCAATCCGGCAATTGCCACATCAACGTGATCTGTAAGATTCACAGAACTATTTCTTCCGATTAAGTATAATCTTAGCAATAATTATATATCATAGGGATTATAGCATTCCAGGTCATACAAGTCAACCTGCAACACAGTTATGGCTTGGTTCAGAGATAAATAATTACCATATTAATCCAGTATATATCTACTTGAATAGTTCAAATATGGATAAATGACATAGTTTTCATACTAACTGACATTCAGCCTTTAGGTCGTTCAATGCCGGATGTGAAATGTTCTACATTTCACACTAATTCTTATGACACATGACCGTTATACAAATCCATGCTTATCTCCTGCGCATTTACCTAATTACAGAATGCACAAATCATGTTCACCAGCCAATTGGTTATTTGTTTCCCTTACAAAAAAAGTTCATGAACACATGCAACCATGTAATTCATGAACTCTTCTCATTCTATATCATTTTAATAGAAAACCGCATTCACTTTAATAGAAACTGCACTCATTATAATAGACAACTGCACTCATTATAATTGAATGCTTTCATTTCAATAGAATGCTTCTCTATATAATTACTGTTTTATTAATAAACCTTTGCAGCTAAAAGCCTCTAATTCTTCGCCCTGCTATACAATCCCATATTAAGAATTTAAGCGGTTCAGAGCGCTAAAGATGGCACGTATGGATGCCCTTGTAATATTAGAGCTTACGCCGACACCAAAGGTTGTTTTGCCTGTGGCCAAGTCCACTGTCTGAATATATGCTGCTGCCTGTGCATTTGCTCCGCCAGCCAGAGCATGCTCGGTATAATCAAGAATCTTAAACTGAATTCCTAATTCCTTCTGCAAGCCACGCTGTACCGCATCAATCGGACCGTTACCGGCAGCTTCAAAGGTTCTTACCTCACCATGATCGGTATATTCCACAGTAGCAAAGGTTGAAGAATCCTCTCTCTCAGTTAATTCCTCAATCCTGCATTTCTTGAAGTGCAGCGGCTCCTTCTGATCCAGATAATTAACCTTAAAGGCCTCCATAATCTGCTCCGGTGCAATCTCGCCCTTCTTTTCAGATAATAACTGAATTACATCTGCAAATTCCTTATGCATACCCTTTGGCAGCTTAAAGCCAAAGTAATTCTCCATAATGAAGGCTACGCCGCCCTTACCGGACTGGCTGTTAATTCGAACAATCGGTTCATACTGTCTTCCGATATCCGCAGGATCAATCGGTAAATAAGGCACAGCCCAATATTCACTTTCCCGATCCTTCATTGCCTTAACGCCCTTATTAATGGCATCCTGATGAGATCCGGAAAATGCCGTAAACACCAGCTTCCCTGCATAGGGGTGACGCTCATGCACCTTCATTTTGCACAGGCGCTCATAGGCCTCAATGATTTCATTTATGTTATCTATGTCTAATTCTGGATTAATGCCTTGGGAAAACATATTATAGGCAATCGTCAATATATCAACATTACCAGTTCTTTCACCATTACCAAACAAAGTGCCTTCCACTCTGTCTGCCCCGGCAAGCAATGCAAGCTCTGCAATTGCAACGCCTGTACCTCTGTCATTATGCGGATGAATACTTAAGATAATATTCTCTCTGTCCTTGAAATTACGGTTCATCCATTCAATCTGATCCGCATATACATTGGGAGTATTCATCTCCACAGTTGCCGGAAGATTAAAGATAACTTTATTCTCCTTCGTTGGTTCCCATACATCCTGAACTGCGCTGCACACCTCCAGTGCGTATTCCACCTCAGTTCCGGTAAAGCTTTCCGGTGAATATTCCAGAATAATTTTACCCGGAAAGGTTTTTGCATATTCCTTCACCAGCTTTGTACCTTCCACAGCGATTTGTTTGATCTCTTCTCTGGACATGTGAAATACAACATCTCTTTGCAGGGTTGAAGTTGAATTATAGATATGAACAATTGCTTTCTTCACACCCTCCAAGGCCTCAAAGGTTCTCTTTAACAGATGCTCTCTGCACTGAACCAGTACCTGAACCGTAACATCCTCAGGAATTAATTTACGATCCACCAACTGGCGTAAAAAATCAAACTCAATTTGTGAAGCAGAAGGAAAACCAACTTCAATTTCCTTAAAACCCAGCTTTACCAACAGCTGAAAGAATTCAATCTTCTCTTCTACTACCATTGGTTCAATTAAAGCCTGATTCCCATCTCTTAAATCAACACTGCACCAGATCGGCGCATTCTCGATCCTCTTATTCGGCCACTGTCTGTCTGTCATCTCAACGATTGGATTTCTTTGATATCTTTTAAAATTCAACATGTGTAATTTCCTCCTGGAATAATTATAATTTTTTAAAGTTTCCATAATCGAATCTTCCTATTTCCTACGGAGTCGGTAAATTACACTATAAATTTTAATGATGAATAATTTGGTATTGTCTATACGAGTCCCAACTGCATCATTTCCTTTCTATATTATTTTAAATTAAGTAATTGCGAAACTCATTAGCTGAAGTTATTGTATACACAGCAAATACTATATCGAAGTGGAAGCTAAGCCCGAAGGAGCGTTGGAGCGAAGAAATAGTATTTGTTGTGTATACAATTGCACTAACTATATTGTTTCGCAATCGCCTATTATTTTAAATAGGTTATTGCAAAACTCATAAACTGAAAATATTGTATACACAGCAAATACTATATCGAAGCGGAAGCTAAGCCCGAAGGAAGCGTTGGAGCGAAGAAATAGTATTTGCTGTGTATACAATTGCAATGACTATATTGTCTCGCAATTGCCCATTGTTATAAAAAAGATCACTATTCGAATATAGTATAATTATACATATTCATTAATAGTGATCCTCATTATAACATTATGCATTTTTTTTCGCAACTACTTTTTTCCTATCTTATCTCCCAGCCCTTCGCTAATCATCATTGACAGAGTCTCAAGAGCTTCCTCCTCATCAGAGCCTTCGCATATTAATTCAATTTCATCGCCATATTTTACACCAGCCGATAATATTCCTAATACACTCTTTGCATTCACAGATTTTTCGTTTTTCTTAATCATAATGGATGAATTAAAATCAATAGAGCGGTTACACAAGATACTTACTGGTCTTAAATGTAATCCGGCAGGGATGTCAACTACTATTTTTTTGCTTACCATTCGGCATCCTCCTATCTTCGGATTTATGAGAATCAACTTAGTTGAACATGTAAAGTCGGACTATTTTGAATACTACTGTTTAGTGATGTGCCAACTTGTATTTTTACTTCATATGTACCGCTAGAATAATCTGCCAAGTCAATGAAAGGCTTGAGATCATTCACGGTTAAATCATTGATATCTTTCTCTGGCCCTATCATTCGAATGAGGATGGGAGCCGTGTTTAATAGGCTTAATTCTAAACCATTTGGTATATTTCGTACATCAATATCATTTAATTGAAGAACAATATCCTTTGTCTTTGCTCTTTCTACCTTTATATTCACTACCGCTGTCTGGCTCTTTTCAACCAAGATCAGCCCTTTTCCCAGTTCCTCCTGAAGATTAATTTCCTTCTCCACATCCTTGTAAATGCCCTCAATATCTTCCGTTACTTCCAGCCTTTGAATCTCATTTAAGGCAGCATCCTCTCCGGCAATCTCTATGGTCTTAGGCTCATATTCTACCGAGGTCAGCACATAGCCCTCTCTAGGTTTTCCCGAAGTGGTAACGAGCAAATCAATCGCTTTTGTTTTGTATATCACGATATTCACCGATATTTTTTTATCACTGAATTTAAGATTAGAGGAATCAATCTCCTTACCGTCTGCATCCACAGCTTTCGGCTGTTCTGTTGCTCGGAAGGGGAAGGAACCGGAAACCCCAGTAACATCAACTTCAACAATAATTTGAGAGATCCTTTCAATCTTGGATTTGGGTCCGGACACCTGAACAATGGTACTTGCTGTCTTCTCCGCTACGTAATAGCCCTCGGCAGGCTCACCCTTCTGCACAACATCGACCCGGAAATGCTTTTCTGCCTGCTCTTCCAGACTCACCTTCATCACTTGGTACAAGCCATCAGCAATCGAAACCTCATCCCCATATCTAAGACAGGTAATGTCAATGGTAACTGCATTCACATCCGATAATTTTGAAAAATCAGCGGTGACTCTAAAATCAGAAAGTGCCAGATTCTCAATGATGGATCTTCGCGCTGCTACTGTAAAATCAATTGTTTCCCCTTCCTTAATATCATATACCTGATTCAGAGAAGCAATTGCATCTTCATTTAGTATTTCCACAGGAACATTATAAAAGTTCTTCGTTTTAATAGGATCATCAATATTCGTAATTACCAACCACAGAATTGCAGCCAGAACAACAGATAGGATTTTTAAGCCGATATTCCTAGTCAACTTCTCTTTCATTCCTTAGTCTTCCCTTCCAAAGTTTTAATTTCTTAACCTCATTGGTCTTTCTTTGCGCATCCGCAAGCTTCGTTCTAAGGTAATCACCATCGACGTTGCGAATCAGCTTACCGCCCTTTGCAATTGATACCTTTCCGGTTTCCTCAGACACAATGATGGTCAGACTATCCGATACCTCGCTGATTCCAATTCCGGCACGGTGCCTTGTTCCCAGTTCCTTGCTGAGCTGCATATTGTCAGATAAGGGCAGGTAACAGGTTGCTGCCGTAATTCGGTTTCCCCGAAGAAGTACTGCTCCGTCATGGAGCGGTGTATTATGTTCAAATATATTAATCAGTAATTCACTGCTGACTAAACTATCAATAAATATTCCTGTACTCTCAAAATCATTCAGCGGGGTATCCTCCTCTAAAACAATGAGGGCACCTGTTTTGGTTCTCGCCAGCTCAAAGGTTGCTCTAACGATCTCGTTTAAAGTATGATCCGAGAATTTCTCAGTGCGATCCTTCGCGTCATCAAAGGTAATGATCGATTTCATAATATTCTTTTGTCCCAGCTGCTCCAAAGCTTTTCGAAGCTCCGGCTGAAATATAATTACGATTGCAATGATGCCCACATTAATTGTATTTCGGATAATCCAAGTAATAACATTCAAGTCAAATATAATTGCAATCAGCCAGAAAACCATGATTACTACCAAGCCTTTTACAAGAGTCCAGGCTCTGGTCGTCTTAATCCATTTTACAACGTGATAAATCAGAAAGGCCAGAATACAGATCTCTATAATATCGGTAGTATTTATCTTGGGTAGTGATAGCCAGATATAATATCTGGTGATATAATTCCTGATAATATCCATGCGCCGTCTCCCCTACTCTTAATTTTGCAAGAGCTATCTACCTCTTAAGCCCTCTTGCATCTATAATAAACCTAATTTGTAACTCTAATTCAAATCCAATTATCTTTTTTTATCCCAGCTGTCATCGCTGCTGCCCTGATCAAAATATGCATCATCATCCATTCCATCCTCGGAATCCTCATATCTGTGAAGGCTTGCCCGGGAGATTCCCTGCGCCACATTCTTTACATTAATATGCTTTACCTTCATCTGAGGAGTTGTAACAGACATCTTTGGCACAGCTTTTACATAGTAGTAATATACATCATCTTCAAACTGTACATTCTCAACAGCCGTATAATCCAGTGACAGCCGGAAGAAATTAATCACTATAACAATGAATGCCGAGGCTATATTCCCTAAAATCATAATAAAGATCTGCTCCGACTGCGCCAGAATAATATCACTGATTAAGAAGCCTAGAATACTTGCTAATGCACCTGCACCAATGGAAATTTCCTGAACATAATCAAATTTCATCATCTTTCTGATGAAATAAACAACCATTAAGACCAATGCGAAGATTAAAATCGTCATGATCATCAATTTATTACCAATCAGACTATCAATAATATAAGTATAAATACTTAAAATATCATCAATGGAATTATTAGTCTGCATTGTGATTGCAGTTTTAATAATTAAAATCAAATAGTATAGGATAACTCCGCAAGCTGTCGGTATGATTGCCAAAGGAGTCGAAATAACTCCCAGCAGCAACGGAATAATATAGGGAATCCGAAAGAAAAATAAAATAGGAATCGCTAATAGAACATACCCTAGCTTTGGTGTAAAACGGGCAAAAAGGAAATAAACTATCATAATTATAATAATGATGATAATCGAGATGATGGGTGCAACTGAATATATGTGCAAAGTGGTTACAAGCGCTGCCAAAAGAACCATAACTGCGGATGGTGTAAAGGCACTAAGTAAGGATAAGCCCAATACTACCGGCAGGGACTCAAGTCTGGAATCATAACCAATCTGTCCGTTGATTGCCAGGAATGTAAGCAACGCAAAGACAAACTTCGTAAATGCTGTTACATAGATATCATATCTTTGATAAAAATTTTTAATCCTCTCTCGAAATACTAGTAATGACATCATGATATATTCCTCCCAAATTTATGACTCTGGTGTCTCCTCATTATATATTTTATCAAGCCGCTTTAGCATCTTATAGTATCGACCCAGTTTTTTTCTTGATCTGTCGTATTTCAGCGAATAACCAACGATTGATGCAAAACCATAAATTGTTATGATTATAATATAAACTCCGGCAATGAAGATACCGATTGTCTTATAGTCAAGGGTCACTGCATTCTTTATGATATATTCTGATTGGTACATAAATATAAGTGCAAGTATCAAAGCGTACCCAATCGTCGCACAGATGACAGACTTGATTGTCTGATATCTGACATAATCTGTTTTATAATATTTACTCAGACGAATGTCTTCTTTACCTTCTTTTTCTTCATAAACAGCCAGCTTTGTCATCATTCTGATTCTATTGTTATTTAGCATGATAACCTCCGTATGCCTGCAAACAGGCAATTAGTGTTGCACAAACCATGTATCGTTATTTTACTTACGTATTCCAAGCTCTTCTGCCTTCAGACCCATGGCTAAGGAGAAATAGATACATGTAGTTAATTTAAGTATATCATAATAAGACGAGAATATCGAGGTTTTTTTTCTTAACCCCCGATTTTTAGGAATTATGTTGGAGGTTTTCTATTATTTTTATCCAAAACTTCCCCAGTTATGAACCCCTGCAAAAAACTCCTGCTGTGATACTATGCTTTTTAAGCAGCTTGTCTAAAAGCACTGACCTAAAAAGTACGATATCACAACAGGAGCCTTAGCGGTAAGCCTCCGACATCAACGGTTTTCCAAAAAAGTCAGCCGCCTTATTGGCGCTGACTTTTCTGTTTTTATAATCTTACATCGGGAATAATAAAACCGCTCCCGCTGCTAATGCAACGATCTGAATTAAGTACATCGGAATTGAAAACTTGAAGAATTGTGAAAGCTTGTATTTACCCATACCTAAAATCATCGCAGGCAGTCCATCGATTGGTAAGAATCCGCCGCCCCATGCAGAAGCAGTAATTGCTGCAGCAAGAGCTGTAGGATTTAATCCAAGACTCATACAGGTTGCAATACCAATAGGAGCAAAGATAAATAAGGAACCAAAGCTTGCACCTGTAAGTGTAGCGCAGGCACTTGTAAGTAAACAGAATACTAACACAAGTACAAAAGGACTAATGTTGGAACCCATTGATTTTGCAATTGAATCACCAACCAGTGCTGTAAAGCCAGTGTTTGCAAGAGCGCTTGCAACACCAATTACGCTAGCCATCATGATAACAAGTGGAGAGAACAGGTTCTGACGAGCTTCTTTAAAATCAAATACACGAACAAAGCAAAGAATTGCAGTTCCGGCAGCGGGAAGGATATATGCTACTTCACCAAGCTTAGAAGCGAACATCATTCCTACCGTAGCAATAGCAAATACGATGTATGTAACAACTTCTTTCCATAATGGTAATACTACTGCTTCAGCTGCTTTCTTAGTTTCCGTGTTGCCATCCTTCTCTTTATTAATATCATGATCAGGAAGCATGCGATATGCAATTAATGCCCAAACCAGGAAAGCGATTGACACAATAAAGGTCATGATCGAGAATTTTGCCATAGGAACTGTTCCCTCAAACTTTGCACTATCTAGCAGAGAGTTTGAAAGTCCTACGAAGAAGGCTACACTTACCGGAACTAAAGCACGTGATGTCGCAAAGCCTAAAGGCATTACTAATTTTGAATTTGGTAAGTTCTTGTTATAAGGAATCGAAGCTGCAATGGAAAGAACCATTACATAGAATCCAGTTCCGCTGATTAAGCTGGCGCCTAACATAACTACAACAATCATAAGAATATATGCTTTAAAACCACCTTTTGCTGCAAGGTTCGCCATTACATTCTGAATCATTGTCATAAATCTGGTCTTTTGCAAACCTGCCAAAACTGCCATGAAGCCTGCAATCATAACTACATTTGGATCAACAAATCCTGCGAATACATCTTTAATAGTAGAAATCCCCGTTAATACCATCAAGATAGCTGCAACTAATGGCGGTGCACCAAAAGCGAACTTATCTGACATAATCATACCTATCATAAGAATAACAATTGCAAGTGCTATAATCATTTGAGTTGTCATTTTTTTATTTCCTTTCTCGTATCCCTTTTACTATAGTTTTTTGCTGCAAATTACTATTACAGACGATCCTTTAAAAATTGATATGCAAAATGGTCAATTCTTTCTCCCAGTGATGGTCCATGGCCACCATAGGCACGGCAAATCATTGTTACATCGGCACCCGCCTTTAACAACGCATGATATAATGCCTCTGTCTGCGCCGGCTCCACGAGTGGATCATGTCCTCCCTGGAATAGACACACTGGAACACACTCTTCACGTGCATAAGTAATCGGACTGCATTTTTTTAAAAGCTCTACATACTTCCAATCAGGATTAGCCGTATCATTTTTTTCTATCAAATCACCCAGTGACTTAATATTGTGGCCGGGTCCAACATAGCCAATCGCAAGTGCCATAATGGAATCTGCGTTCCCATTGCTTAGATTATCTACCTCTGTTCCAGTCAGATCCTTAACTGCTCCGTCCATTGCAGCTGTCTTCGCCACAATTGATGCGCATAGATCTGCAGGAGCATAAAAGATACTCGCTGCTTTTACGGTACTATCATATTCTAAATTACCACCTACGACGCCTTCGATCTCTGGCTGATTCCCCCCAATGGAAAGCATAGCTGCCAAGTGTCCTCCGGCCGAGTTACCCAATGCACCAATACGCTCAGGGTCAATATTATATTTCCCTGCATTCGCTTTTAAGAAACGAACACATCCCTTTACATCATGGATGCAAGCGGGAAAAATACTTTGATGAAGCAACCGATAGTCCGGGCAGACGACCGTGTAACCTTCCTCTGTAAGGCGAACCAGATCCCGGCAATAAACCGCCTTCTGCGTCACCTGTTTGTATTCTCCCCAGCTCCAACCTCCACCAAAGATGTAGATAATGCAGGGTCCCGGCTCAGTCTGCTCTGGATTTTGATAGATGTCCAGCTTCAGCGTATAAGACTGTCCATTGTCCAATACCACCTCCGCATAAGGCACATCTTCAAAACGCGGAGCCTTCTCCGGGGGACATAAGGGTTTTACTTTTGGTGCAACATACATTTTTCATAAACCTCCTTTTTGCTAACACTTAATTTAGGTATTTGCGAAAATCATTAACTGAAGCTATTGTATACACAGCAGACACTGTTTCGAAGTGGAAGCTAAGCCCGAAGGAAGCGTTGGAGCGAAGAAATAGTATCTGATGTGTATACAATTGCAAAAATTATATCGTTTCGCAATTGCCTAAATACTTAATTCCTTTTTGTCATTAACACAGCATAGTTAACTGCATTCACAAGGCTCATTTCATTGCTGGTACCTTTTCCTGCAAGTGCAAATCCGGTTCCATGGTCAACACTTGTGCGGATGATTGGTAAGCCCAGGGTAACATTGACTCCTTCTACAGACTTCCAGGCCTGCTTTTCCCTGTCATATACAAAGCCGACAGTTTTAAGCGGTATGTGTCCCTGATCATGGTACATACATACTACAATGTCATACCAGCCTCCCAGGGCTTCACTAAACACACTGTCCGGCGGAATTGGCCCAATGACATTTATGCCCTGTAGCTTCGCTTCCTCAATCGCAGGCTTAATTTCCTCAAGCTCTTCTGTTCCGAAAAGCCCATTCTCCCCACAGTGTGGATTTAAACCTGCTACAGCAACCTTCGGGTTTGCAATTCCCATATCTTTGCAAGCTTTATCAGCAATTTCGATTACCTCTAATACACGTGCTTTCTTCACACGCTCACAGGCTTCTCTTAAAGAAACATGAGTCGAAATATGCACTACTCTCAAATCATGATGAGCCAGCATCATCGTATATTTTTTTGTCTTGGTATATGTTGCATAGATTTCTGTGTGCCCGTCGAAATGAGTATGACCATCTGATTTCTCGCCCTTGTAATGCTCTAATGCCATATTCATCGCTTCTTTATTTAATGCATTCGTACAGGTAGCATCAATTTCACCAGCGAGTGCCAGTTCGATTACTTTTTTCACACATTGAAAGGCTGCATTTCCACCTTCAACACTTACCTTACCAATTTCAAAGCGGTTCACATCCTCGACCAAGGGCAAATGCAATACATCTACTGTGCCAAAGGAAAAAGCTGCGTCAGCGACCCTTTCACACACGTGAATCTTGATATCTGTCCGTCCCACAAACCGGGCGGCTTGTTCCAGTATCTTAGCATCTCCTACTACAATTGGATGACAGCGCTCATACACATCCTCATGACCCAAAGCTTTTATCGTTATTTCCGGCCCATTGCCTGCCGGATCACCCATTGTAATTCCGACAATTGGTTTCTTCATCATTTCTCTCCTCCCTTCTACTTTACTTCTCTATAGGCAATTGCGAAACTCCATAACTGCGGCAATTTTTCATACAATTGATGTGGGTTCCTGAGCGAAACTTGCGCGGAATCAGCGTGTAGCGAAGGAATTTACATCAATTGCATGAAAAATTTCATTAACTATATCGTTTCGCAATCGCTTATTCCTTCTCTATCAACACATACCCTTTGCAGCATTTTCTGCCAAAACCTTCTTTATAGCTTCAATTCCTTCCTCTGGTACCTGATTAAAGGGTGCACGGCACTTTCCTACGTTATGTCCCAAAAGTGCAACTGCTGTCTTCACAATGGTGTTCGGATTACCATATTTAAAGCAGGCACGGAAGGAGGTTATGCTTGCATTGGCTACTTTCGCTTCTTCTATCTTTCCTTCCTGGAACAGATCATAAATGGAAGCCATAACACGGGGATATACATTCGCACAACCTGCGATCCCTCCGGTACCTCCAGCCAGTAAACTCCAGATAATAAGCTGATCATTGCCGGAAAGTGTTGCAAATTTGCCGTTTTGCTTCTGTTTTCCAGCTTCGATGTATTCTAAAATATTGGTAAAGTTACCGGAAGAATCCTTTGCACCTACAATATTCTCAATCTGTGCAAGACGCCCTATTGTGGAAGCAGCAATTGCATTGCCGGTACGGGCAGGAATGTTATATAGTACAATCGGCATATCCACTGCCGCTGCCACTGCCTTATAGTGCTCATACAACTCATTCTGACTGGCTGCTGCAAAGCTCGGCGTAATAATTGATACAACGTCTGCACCAACCTGCATCGCCATCCTGCTTTGCTCGATTGTCTCCTTGGTAGAGATGCAGCCGGTACTGGCGTAAATTGGGATACGTCCATTGCATTCCTCCACTACAGTACGAAGCACCAATTCCTTTTCTTTTGCGTTTAAGATATATCCCTCTCCGTTTGTGCCAAAACAGAATAAGGCATGTACACCGCCTTCGATCTGGCGTTTCACTTGATTACGTAATTCGGCAACATTAATACTCTCATCGTCATTCATGGGCGTAATGATCGCCGGGATTATTCCCTTAATTTCTACTGCTTTCATTGTGTTCTCTCCTGTTCAGTATGAATTACATTATCTTCCGATACAGCTCTCGTGCAATCTCAGGTGTAATCTCCCTCATATTGTTTACCAGTAAGCGCTGAACCTGCATTCCAGCTTCAACTAATACATCCAGGTCTTCGATCGGAACACCAAACTCCTTCAAGCTAGTAGGAATATCCAGATGCTTTACAATTGCTTCTAAGCGCTCAATCACCCAGGCGCTTTTTTCTTCCACCGTTTTACAGGTTTTTATCTCATCATGGCAGCAGCGATGATAAGCGGTTGCAAGCCGCTCCTGAACAGCACAGTCTTCGCTGTTAAATCGCATTACCGGTGCCAAAAGAATCGCATTGGCAACTCCATGTGCAATATGATACTTACCTCCCAGCGGATAACTGAGCGCATGTACCGCTGTTGTTCCGGAAGCGGTGATTGCAAGTCCGCCGTAATAGGCTGCCATCTGCATTCGATTCTTCTCTTCCATCGCCTCCGGGTCGTCACAGGCTTTTTCAATATTATTTAAGATTAAATCCAAGCCTTCTAAGGCATACATATCACTGAAGGGATTCGCTTTCTTGCTGGTGTAGCATTCGATGCAATGCGCCAATGCATCCACACCCGTAGCTGCTGCTATCTTTCGCGGCAGATTTTTGATCATTCTGGCATCCAGTATGACATAATCTGCAATCATATTCTCATTGACAATACCAACTTTTAACTCTTTTTCCGGTACGGCAACTATGGCGTTTGGCGTAACCTCAGCTCCGGTGCCGGCTGTAGTCGGAATCAATACAATTGGTACACATTTCACCGCCCTGCCCGGATTATCAAGCAATTCTTTTACGCCATACTCGTCGGTTACTAAGATACTCGCCAGCTTTGCTGCATCCATTACAGAACCGCCGCCGCAGGCAACAATCAGATCTGCGCCGCTTTTCTTAAACTGATCCACCAGACTTTGCACCGCCATATAGGAGGGTTCCGGGGGAAGCTCATCTAACACATAGTAGTCTGCGCCGGAGGCCTTCACTGCCTCTTCGGTCAGCCCAAACAGTCCGGTGGCTATAATTCCTTTATCCGTGAACACAGCTACCTTTTTTGCCTGTATACTTGTAATAATTGTTGTTATATTATTGATTGCATTTTCGCCGCCATATACCGCATGGGGCATTTTTAGATTATATTGTGTAAGCATATCTTTGCACCTCTCTATTCTAAACGACTCTGAGCTGCTATCAGTACAAACAACTCCTGTTTCTTTTGATCCCCATAATTACAAAGCATCCTTCCAGGTATTGAGGTTTCCTGACCTTCTCTTAATGACACTGAGCAGCGGTTGGATTATAGAGTCCCATCCGTTCTCTCTTCTCTCCCAGAATGTCTTGTTCCGTAAAGCGCACATACTTCACTCCCTGCCTGGTGTGAGAAGCATAGGTCAAATGCAGTGCTCCATCAAGGGATTGCATCAGATATGGATACTCATACTGACGATTGTTGGTCTTATTTTCATCCCCCATAAAGCCCTCGCCTCGCTCCATCCAACGAATCAAAGGGAAGGTCAGACCACCGTCCTCTGACAGCGCTACTGCCACCGGGCATCGAAGTCCCGGCCAGGCAGCCTTGCCAGGCTGATGTTCCGGTGCGCAGGTAGGATTATAGGCAATGGCGATGCGCCCGCTCTGTAACCGTAGTGCACTGATGCTGGAATTATTATTGGGCAGCGGTGTAGGTGCCGGCTCACTCCAGGTATCACCCCAGTCAAAGGATTCGCTGCGGTGAATGCGGTAAGCCTCGCGGTTTCGCATAAATGCCACCAGATGTCCATTCTCTAACTCAACTACATTCGCATGAACATGACCATTGCTTTTTGGCATCATAACCATTCTCCAGGTCTTACCCTCGTCATCTGAGATACGAAACGCAGTGGGATCACCCGACAGCCCGTCCACCGAATCTGTGCAGAGCCAGTTTGAAAAAATCCAGCGTCCGTTTGAAAGAATCTGAATTGGCTGACGGCAAAAGGTTCCCTCCTCCGGAAAAATCGTCTCATAGGCTCCCCAGGTCTTGCCGCCGTCAGTACTCTTCTGGCACCGGACTACCGCTGTATACTGCATGTTGTCCTTGCCTTCCTGCCGGTCTAATTGAGCTGTGTACATAGCCCATACCGCCTGATCAGGTCCGTAAAACAAGGAAGGATTCTGTTCACTGCGAGTAGGATCACTTGAGATCTCCACCGGTGGCAGCCACTTCGCTCCATCCTTAGGCAGGATAGAACAAACGATATGAATATCCGCACTGCCCTCATAGGTTCCTGCGAACCAGCAGCACAGCAGATCACCGCTCGGCAGTTCCAGCATTGCCGGGGAATGAGCCGTAGGATATCCGCCGGTTGGTAAAAGAGCCTCCAACGTTCCCATATCTCCATTCTGGTAGATTGTACCATCCCAGGTCAATTCCTGTAGCTTTGCATATTGCATGTTGTTGTCCTCCTGATCTCTATTTGATTAAAATTTAAGTATCCTATTTTATTATGTTTGAAATTTTATTCTTTAACTCAATCAGCAGTGTCTCCTGACCAAAACCTCCTGATTTTGATATCACCTGATGCTTTTTCTGTCCAAGGAAAAACTCGGATAATACCGTCCCCGGTGCCAGCTCACAGACCGGCTCCATTGCGCTTACTCCCAACTGCTCCATACAGCCTAGCAGTGTATCTCCGCCGGTAATCATAAGGGTACTTTCCAGCCCGTTTTCCAAAAGATATTTCAATATATAACCATAAGAGGCAGCAATTCGTAACCGAATCTCCTCTAGATTCAACCTATGGGCTTTTGCATAGGCCTTCGTGTCCTCCCGCCCTGGCAAATCATTGCTGTCTAGTATCACACCGGAATGCCGCTCCAATAGTTCCTTCCAGCTTGTTAGCTTTTCGCGGCCCTGGGAGCTATTCCAGAAATCCAGTTCCAGCCGTTCCTCAGGCTTTAAGCGGATTCTTAAAAAACCATTCGCTTCTGCATAATCTAGCTGAACTGCTGTAATCGGATTCACACTGCCACATATCACCAAAAGCTTCGGATCTAACTGAATCTCCTGACTTCTCTCGCTCTTAAGCCCCAACAGTCCCGGCAGTACAGCAGCAAAACCGGCACACCCTGCTGTAAGGCGCATCCTCCCCATTTCGCTAAGATATTGCCCGGCCGCTTCCAGTTCTTCATCCGTATCTGCATCCCATACCAGAAGTTCCGGTTCCTGCAGTTCTTCTTCTACCTTGGTTCCCGTAACTTCATAATTTCCGGAGGCTTTTACGATAACCTTGACTTGACTCTGGGCTCCGATTATCTTAGGAATATAAGAACATGTCACCGGCTCGAAGGGGTCTTTTCCAAACACGCTTTCATTCACCGGAACACCCTCGATATAATGAATTCCTTCTTTTGTCCAGCGCTTCATCTTCGGAAAAGCGGGAAGAAAGGAAAGGGAATCTTCTCCTGTGGCCTCCAGCATGGCAGTCAGTTCACTGCCGATATTTCCTCTTAACGCAGAATCTGTTTTTTTATAAAGAAAGGGTATATTCTGCGCAACAGCCTTTTTGGTAATATCATATACAATATCATAAGCCTCTCTAGAGCTCAGGTGCCTTGTTTCCGCATCCATTACCAGAACCTGAACTTCCTGATCCACTTGGCTAAAGTCATAATTTGTACTGGTCACCACTCTGGTATTTGCTCCGCTTGCAGCAAACTGAACCCCGGTATCCAGAGCTCCTGTAAAGTCATCAGCAATAATCAACAGAGTTACCATTTATTCACCGCCTTATATTCATTATGTAAACAATTCTTACTTTTTATCATCTTTTCTTTTGCTCATTTATTATATTATAGGGATTTATATTAAAAAACAATCAACTTGCGGTCATATTTTGTCCAATTTTAGAACATAATGATATTTATATTGAATTTTATGTCCATTTTTAGTACACTGTTACTAAATAGAACACATAATAATTATAATAAGCATTTTTTCCCTTAACTTTGGGTGTGCCTAAACCTGCTTGTACCGGGCTGAATGCTTCGCTTCATGGCAGACAAAGCAGGATTTTAGGTGCTAGTAGGTTGTAATTTCCCGAAATTGCAATGCTGCTTACCACAGATTGGGCGTTCAGAACAGTACAATAGATTTCAGACAAGCCCTAAGTAAGAAAGAGAGGTTTTTATGGAGAATGGTAAGATAAAGGTCTTGGGAGTGGCTCCTTATGAAGCCATGAAAGCCGCTATCGAGCGGCTGGCTAAAAACAGAACTGATCTGGAATTGGATGTATATGTGGGAGATTTGACCTATGGCAAAGAGCTGGTACAACGACACGTCGATGAGAATTACGATGCCATTATATCCAGGGGTGGAACCGCCCAGTTGATTGAAGCGGTAACAGAGATTCCTGTAGTGGAGATTACTCTCTCCGTCTATGACATTCTCCGAGCCATTAAGCTGGCGGAGAATTATCAGGAGCGCTATGCAATTCTGGGTTTTTCCAATATAACCAGCAATGCCCATCTGCTCTGTAATCTATTGCAATATCAGGTGGATATCTTCACGATCCATTCAGCTGAAGAAGTACGCCCCCTTCTAACGAATCTGAAACAACAGGGTTATCATATGGTGGTCTGCGATATGATCTCCTACACAGAGGCTAAGCTTCTGGGGCTCAATGCCATCCTTATTACCTCCGGAGCAGAAAGTATTGAGGATGCCTTCAACCAGGCAGTAAAAATCAGTACCGGCCATATGAAAATGCGCCAGGAAAATCTATTTTTAAGAGAAGTGCTAAAGAATTCAGGGAATTATACAGTCATATTTGATCCGGAAGAGAATGTCTATCTCTCCACCTGGGACAGAAAGAATGAAACTCAGGTTTATGACATTCTCCGGCGGGAGCTTCCCAATGTGCGCTCCATGGATAGTCATAAAATATTTCAAAATATTGAGGGAACCCTTTTTTCTATCACTGGCTGTATGCTAGCTTATGAGGGACAGCAATACGGGGTCTTCTATTTTACCGACTCAAAAATCCCCATTACTCCCGGTAAGTACGGCATCCGTTTTTCCAACAAAAAGGAGGCTCAGGAGCAAATCTTCAATAGCTTTTATACCATTACCGGTGCAATGGGTGATCTTGCCGACTCCATTGACCAGATCAGCCAGAGCTCCTTTCCCGTCATGATCACCGGAGAGAACGGCACAGGTAAGGAACAGATTGCTCAGGTGCTCTATACCCAGAGTCCCATTCAGATGAATCCTCTGGTGACCATTGACTGCAGCCAGTTAACGGACAAGGGCTGGTTTTACCTGACCAATCACTATAATTCGCCCTTTAACGACAGTAACAACACCATTTATTTTAAGAGCATCGATGCTTTGGAACCAGAACGAAACCATCAGCTACTTTCCTTAATCATTGATACCAACCTTCACCGACGGAACCGACTGATTTTCTCCTGCGTCAGCCAAAAGGATTTCCTGCTTCCTCCGGAAGGGCAGATCTTTGTCAAGCGCCTTTCCTGCCTGACTATCTGCCTGCCTCCCTTAAGAGACCGGATTCAGGAGCTTCCTACGCTGTCCAGCATCTATCTGTCTACATTAAATGTAGCTCTGGGTAAGCAGCTTACAGGCTTTGAACCCAAGGCTATGGAAATGCTGATGCACTATGACTGGCCGCAGAATTACACCCAGTTTAAACGTCTGACGAGAGAGCTGGCGGTACTGGCCGTTACACCTTACATTACCAGTAACTCTGTGGCTATGCTTCTGGATAAGGAGCGTTCCTCCATTAACAGTTCCTATGAAACCTTACTGGACGCTTCCATGAACCTGGAACGGCCTCTGGAGGAGATCACAAGAGATATTATAAAAAAAGCGGTGGCCTACAATCATGGCAACCAAAGCCTGACCGCAAAGCAGCTGCAAATCAGCCGCACTACGCTTTGGCGTTATCTGAGAATGTAG
>JAEWMZ010000349.1 GCA_023392995.1 Bacillota bacterium | reverse complement strand
TACTATAATTTCCTCTTCCCCTGACAGCCTGATGCGAGAGGAGGAGACAATCTTCGTACCCTCTATGG
This sequence comes from Bacillota bacterium, assembly GCA_023392995.1. Taxonomy (GTDB): domain Bacteria; phylum Bacillota; class Clostridia; order Lachnospirales; family Lachnospiraceae; genus Mobilitalea. The sequence continues at coordinate 3,506 of JAEWMZ010000349.1, read as the reverse complement.
TAAGGCTCCCCTCTCCCTGGTAGTAATACAGATTGCGGTTTAAGGTTTTCGAACCCGGTGCTATATGAAATTCTGCCTCTGGCTCCAATTCCACCAACTGAATTCCTACCTGGTTTTCTTCTGCTGCGGCCCAAGATTCTTTTGTTGGTGCTATCGCTTTTATTGGTGGTATCTCTTTTTCTTTTTGATATGTTCCGGCTATTAACCTGATTGTGGCCGTTTTACCCCGTTCGTTTGTGGTTTTGATCACCGGAATTTCTTCTGCCCAAAGCATTTTATAATCCGGGGCTGTGAATTTATTCTTCGCCGGTAAATTCAGCCAGATTTGAAATAATTCCAGCGGATTTTCTTTGTCTTGATGGACAAGGGGGAACATTTCCACATGTTGACACCCGGCTCCGGTGGTCAGCCACTGAACATCCCCATTTCCATACCGTCCCTCGGCACCCTTGGAGTCAAAGTGATCCACAATCCCTTCCAGTACGATGGTAACTGTCTCAAAGCCTCGATGGGGATGCACCGGAAATCCGGGAACCCGCTCTCCATGATACATGCTAAAACCGTCTCTGCCTGAAAAATCATTCCCAATTCTTCTTCCGGCTAAGGAAACGGATGGTCCTTGTTCCTTATTTCCAGCCGGATATTGATCCTGGTGGTGCATGCATGCCAAGAATGGGCTGTCCATCCCCCACTGAAATCCTATTTTTTCGATTGCTATTATCTTATTACTCATCTAATCACTCCTTGTTCTAATTTTTCTTAAGAGGCGTACTAACAATTTTTTCTCCTCTTCCTCCAACCCGGCGAAGCTCTCGGCCAAATCCTTTACGTGCATCGGGAATATCTCTTCTATCTTTTGCCTTCCTGTGGCTGTGATCATAATAATACAGGACCTCTTATCCTTTGGGTTTGGCTTCCTTTCTATTAAAGCCTCTTTTTCTAGGTTATTGATTACCACCGTCATATTTCCAGAGGTTGATAGAATACTTTCCATTATCTCATTAATGGTTAAATCACCTTTATGATATAATGCCTCTAATACTGCAAATTGGGCTGAAGTAAGTCCTCCTTTGCTAAAGATGTTCCCTGCTCTTTTATGGAGCGCCTGGGTTGTTCTGCTTATTCCGATAAATGCCTTTAAATTTAAATCATTTTCTTTACCATAAGATATTTTTTGTACTCTCATAAGCTGATTATATCACTAATTAGTGATATGTCAATTAAAAAAACCCATCTCCTAAGTATATATTTATTATCCCATAATATTAACATAACTGGGAGTGCATATTATCTCCCAGTTAGATAACTTACCCTATTGTATCAATAATAGTAATTTTCTCCACGAAATAAGCCATAATCCTTAACTTTTACGTTTACCAATGTAATTCATGGGGAAGACATAGAAAAATGCGGCAGCCTCCATCTTCCCTGTTTAAAAACTGGCATACTCCATTGTGGGCTTTCACTATCTGGCGTACAAGAATAAGTCCAAGCCCATGGGTATTCAACTCCACCGGAATTTCCTTTTGATTCAGTTTGCAAAGCATTTCCTCAGTAAACCCAACCCCATCATCTGAAATCCCAATGGTACAGCTTTGTTTGTCACTTTCCAGGGTGATTGTAATCTGACAGCCCTTTGGGTTATGTTTCATACTATTAATCACTAAATTAGAGATTGCCCTTTTAAGTAATTCCATATCCCCCTCAAGAGAGATATTCTGCGCCTGATCGGGTATTGAGAGCTCAAGCTGATAGATCTCTGGCATTTCATTTAAAAAATCCACTGCAATTGCCCTTAATAGTGGAGCCAGGTAAAGCATCTCCAGACGAAGGGGCTGCATTTCATATTCCAGCTTTGAGGTGAGATTTAAATCATTCACCAGGGTTTTAATTCTTTCACATTGCCTGCGAATCACAGCCGCCTGCTCTCTCTTTTCTTCTGACAGCTCCGTATCCATCTCCCACTGTCCGGCATACCCCATGGCAATGGAAAGCGGAGTACGAATATCATGGGATATCCCGGCAATCCAGTTCGTACGTGCCGTATCCCTTTTGTTCAGCTCCTCTTCCTGCCGGATCAGCCTGTTGGATGCTTGATTGATTCTATCCGCAAGATCTCCCAGTAGACCTCTGGTTGAGAGAATAACAGGCTCCTTCCCTGTCAGATGGTTGATTCCCTTCGTAATACCATTAAGTGAACGAAACAGACGAAAGGCGAATAGAAATGCCAATAAAAATGCTGCGGCTATATTCGCCAGCAGAAAGGTGACGAAGAAAAACGGCGCATTTTGAATCAATCCCAGTGGATATTCCATATCATTCTTCCATATCGTATTTTTCGGATAGCCCAGAACAACCAGTCCATCTGCATGCTTCCAGGTATAAACCGGATAATCTTTCAAATACCAGCGTGTAAGCACTGCAATATCGGAAGGAGTATACTGCAGCGGGATTTCCTTTGGAAGCTGATAGCTCCAAACTACCTTTCCTTCATCATCTATGAGTATCGCCCACTGATTTTGCTCAATTATAGACTTTTCAGTCATCTTAGAAAGCTTATAAGTTCCATTTTCGAAAATCAAGTCCTTCGAAAGCTGTTCCACCCTGCTTCTGCCATGCAGAAATACTTCCGAATTAGCCACCCATAGAAAAAGCACCATATTAAGCAGCAGGATAATCATAGCCACAGCAACTGCCCCACCAAGATAACGTGTTATTATTTTTATTAAGCCCTTCAATGTCTTTCTACCCCCGATAGCTGATATCCGATTCCCCGGATGGTTAATAAAAAGCGGGGCGCTGACGGTGTCTCCTCCAGCTTCTCCCGAAGTCTGCGAACATGAACCATAAGGGTATTCTCATATCCATAAAGATCGTCCCCCCAAGCGGCCTGGCAAAGGCTGTCTCCAGACACTATTTTTCCCCTGTTCTCATATAGCTTTTCCAGCAGGGCAAATTCTTTTGCCGTAAAGGTATAGCTTCCCCGGGGGGAAACCACGGAAGCAGTATTAAAATCGATAACGCTGTCCCCCAGCTGAAACACTGGCTTTTCTTCCTGAACCAGTACAGGCGGAAAGTAGGTGCGATTTAAGACCGCATGCAGCCTTAAGATAAGTTCCCTGGGCAAAAAAGGTTTTGTTATATAATCATCCGCTCCTAGTCCAAGACCCAGTAGCCGGTTCTCATCCTCATCCCTGGCAGACAAGAATAACACAGGAACAAAGGATGCTGACCGAAATTCTCTCATTAGACTAAAACCATCCCCGTCCGGAAGAGATACATCGAGCAGTACGGCATCCGGCTTTTCTGCCTGGAACAGCTGTCTCGCCTCTTTGCAGGTTCCGGCGGAAATAATTCGATGAAATCCTTCCTTTTTTAATAAGCTTATCACCATTTTCTGCAATTCATATTCATCATCAACGATCAGCAGCTTACAGTCATATATATGATTCATACTTTTCTATCCCTTCCTTTGTTTATGTATATACTTAATCTCTTACAGTTTT
>JAEWMZ010000328.1 GCA_023392995.1 Bacillota bacterium | reverse complement strand
TCATCTCAGCTAATAGTAATAGTGTGAATGAATATATTTATAATACAGCAAATATGTTGTATTGTCAATACATCATATTTGCTGTATTACTTCGAACAGCTCTTCTAGTATTCATGACTGCTCTTTTTATCTTGGTTTGTCAAATGAGGATGGGATATTTCAAGGTAATATGATATTTCGATTTATTCTATTAAAGATAAGATTATTATAGAGACAGTGATGACGGGAAAGGGATTCCGCCGGAGAAGTTAGAATATTTTAAGGAGCATGAATTTAAAAGCCCAGATGTAGACCGGACTAACCATCCCAGCTTATTCTTTTTGCACATTTCTAAGAAATCTCTGTAATATAAAAGTGCTGACTCCAAATCAGTACCGGTATCGAAACTGGCTCCTTCGCAACGCACAAGTGAGGAGGGCGCAAATTTTGCAATCCTATCTCCCCATTGATTTATCGTTTCTTTATTCGCCTGTTCTTTCACTGCATTTGACGTGAATGAAATATCAGAATGAATCGTGATTTTATCACCAGTGTCATCACTATTCGGACTGATCATGATATTAGAAGTCGCTATTTGCTTAGGGCTCATGGCAGATATGGTTTTCTCTTTCCCTTCCAAAAACAAATCATATCCAGAAGTGTTCCACCAACGTTTTACTTCATATTTCTTTGGCAAGGTAATGTCAATCCCACTCCATTCCCAGTAATCTCCGCTATATCCTGAGAATACATTCTGATTAATATATTCAGACAGTTCATTGGTACCATGTACTTTTGTTCGAGGAATCATATTGCCTTCAATTGGAACCCGATCTAGCAGAACCAGTATATTTTCCGTAAAAAACATTAACGAATATAACGCAATCACCTGCTTCAAATATATCTTAATCTCCTCTTCATCTTCGATATTCTGGCACATATCAATAAAGTTAGAATTAAGATAAGAATAATTAATAAAGATAAACCAATTATTATATTCCCGAAGTAAGAGATTATCTACCAAATGATTCATATCAGCTACCATATCTGAAATACCATGGTTGGCATTAATGGAGCTATAAACAAAATGGCGAATATGGTTATATACCTGATATTGATACTGAAAAGATAACTGCTTATTATTAAGTTAGTCCGTGCGTATTTTGATCAAATTATCTATCAGATCATCTATTATAAAAAATTCATTCGAAATCTGTCGGGCAGTATTCCCAAAGAACTCCATATAAAACTCAATAAAATTTTCATTGTAATATAGAAAATTATTCTTGGACTTTTCATCTACTCCTAAGAATTTATTTATATTACCGCTCAATCCCATCTCTAGATTTTTATCATGATAAATCTGAAAGTTTCTTTTTCTATCACTATCATAATAAAGCTCTAAATAATATCTGCTAGAGGGTGGTAATACTTTTCCAAGATAAAGTCTTGCAGTATCACTAATTTGATTTGCCTTGCCGCGCTGTAAGGGGCTGTCCATAAAAGTGCCATAGTACAGCGTCATCTCCATATACTTTTCCAGTATTTGCCTTATATCTTTTTTCTCTCGTCCAATTTTTCTATCAATGCTATTTTCAATAACCTCTAAAAACAAATCCTCATCTGCCGTAACAATTACGATTACATTGGGATGAGATAAATATTTTGTTATGATTGACATAAGATGTTCCACTTTATCAGGGGACAAATCCACATCATCAAATATAAAATAGATTAAAGGCACTTGATCAATGCTGCTGTATGAGCTTTGTCCATTCATCTTCAAGATAGCATTGATTAATGCTGTCCAAAAACCGGTAATTGCTTTCGCAAAGGAATAGCTGTTTTGCGCCTGCTGCGCGGCATTACCGATTGCCTCATAAAACGAAGACTCCTGTTTCGGATTATATTTCTGAGAAAAGCATAATTCTCTAATCTCTTTCAGGCTGTTTCTCAACGAATTATTTTCAACGAAAAGACAATTCTTAAAAAAATCACCATCATCAGATACTCGGCTGCTTTTCTTTATCTTTCTCTCTATCTCGTCAACTGTATCACTTAAAAGAGCTACAATCCATCCCAATATGTTTCCATTCTCCGGTATTACTTCCGGCATTATGATTGGAAACACTCTATCATTAGGATATCTTTCATCATTTTCAATTAAATGTTTTAAAGAAAAAACAGCTGATGTCTTACCGGTTCCCCTTTTCCCTAATATAGAAAAAACGTTATCATACATTAAATTGTATTGATAACGCTCTTCTCTTAAAGTCTCTGTATTCAAGTTATATATTGCACGTCTATGCGTTTCAATTTTATCCAATAGGTTTTGATATGTGGGAAAAATATTAAGAAGCTGTGATTCATCTAATACCTTTATTCCCATCTTATGCTGCGGAACAAACTTTTGTAAATCTTCTTTCTCAGAACTATGAAACCCCATTTTTCACACCCCTTTTACCATATTCGTATTTTGCTAATCCTTACTAGTACACCTCTTTCTCCAAATACACCCTTACAGCTTCCATAGCCGATTCAATATCTGCCTGCTTCTCTAATCTTCTTACATTCAAAGGAACGTCTTTGTAGATATGGACAAGTTTATTTCTTTCGTTTATAGCTTTCCTGTCAATTCTATATTCATGCTATTGTTTATCATTTAGTATAATATATGATAGTTGTATATTCTTTGAGATTGTCCAATCATCTTCCGATAAAAGAACTGGATTTTTACCTCGTCTGGTGAAATGATTAAGGGCCGACGATATTCGGAAAAAAGAACATTCAAATTATATCCCAAAATATTATAACATAATTCTATTTGTTCACGGTGACAGGCACCCTCTTTCATTTTCTTTGCATATATGATATAATAAAATGCACAAAACCATTGCTTATAATATATGATGGAATAGAAGATACTCTACCGTCCTATATTAATATTAAATCTAGTTTAGGATTAGAATATGATGTAGCCATCGCCTTTATTAGTAATAAATTAAGTAGAAAGGGGTAAAAAATATGTCAAGTAAAGAAATAGCAAAACAGATTATCGAACAAATACCAGACTATAAAATGGAATATGTCGTTTCTTTCCTTCGCGGTTTTCAATTGGATGATGAAATAGAGGATGATTTATATTGTGAACGTATTTACCATGATTACTTAACCACCACTCCCCTTGAAGATAAAGAAACGATAAGCCTTGAAGATGCAGCAAAGATATTTGAGGTGAATTTGTGATATATAAAATTAGAATCGAGGTTTGTAACCGATATTGCAATTGTAGCTTTTGCTAAGGCATAGGACATATGAGAGTCATCTCATATGTCCTATTTTGTTAATTGCTCATGTTCTACTCTCGGAAAGCATCTAGTATATTAGGGGTTCTGTTCACACTTTGTTCATGGTGACAGGCACCCTCTTTGCTAACTGTTTTAGATTGCTGCTTAAGTCATTCAGTTCAATTACAGAACCATTCATTTCTCCAATCAAGTCAGTTTGGGTTTCAAGGGT
>JAEWMZ010000262.1 GCA_023392995.1 Bacillota bacterium | reverse complement strand
GCTTAGAACCAATCCAAATTCCAAAACAGGGAGATTTCTCTAACAGGAGTGCGGTAATGCCATCAATGAAGGCTTCGATTTGTGCAGTTAGGAGTATGAATATAATTATGGATCAAAGAAAAAGGATGTGGCTGGAGAAGCTAGTAACCACCAGCTATAGCAATACTACCGGCATAATTGTATTAAAGGACGGTAAGAACTTATATGAACGCTACTTTAACGGATATAGCGCGGAGGATGCCGTTCATGTAGCATCAGTAACAAAAAGTATTTTTTCTGCCTTGATTGGAATAGCCATTGAGAAAGGATATATTAAAAGTATAGAACAGAAGGTGTTAGAGTTCTTTCCGGATTATAGGATAGCAGAAGGGGAAAAAGGGATTCAGAGTGTTACAATCAAACACATGCTTACGATGACAGCTCCTTATAAATATAAGTCAGAGCCCTACGAAGCTTTTTTCGCAAGTGATAATTGGATCAATGCGGCACTGAAGGTGTTAGGAGGAAAGGAGCCGTCAAATCAATTTACGTATTCCGCTATTGTAGGAACACATATATTATCTGGAATTCTGGTAAAAGCCACGGGACAATCCGTATTTGACTTTGCAGCGCAACACTTATTTTTGCCACTGGAGCTATCGGTAAGAAACAATAAGATATTACACAATAAGGAAGAGCAGCTGGCTTTTTTTGAAGCTGGCAATAAGAGCAGCGGCTGGGCAGCGGATCCCCAAGGGCTCAATCCGGCAGGTTGGGGACTTACCTTAACCCCTATGGATATGGGGAAGATAGGTCAATTGTACTTAAACGGAGGAAGATGGAAGGGAGAGCAAATCGTCTCCGAAGCGTGGATTAAGGAGAGTACAAAAGAGCAGAGCAGATGCACGCAGTGGGATAACCTGCCCTATGGGTATTTGTGGTGGATCATGGATGAGAAGGAGCATAGCTATGCAGCTTTAGGAGACGGTGGAAATGTAATATATATCAACGAAAAGAAAAAGCTGGTTGTCTCTATAGCCGCACTTTTCGTTCCGCGGGCAAAGGATAGAATAAAACTGATTAAAGAATATATTGAGCCAATGCTTGAAGATTTGTAGTAAATGAAAAAATGAAAGAGAAATGGAAAAGAGGGAGCGATGAATAGATTAAAGAAGGCGATTCAATTAAGAGAGGAAGGAAAGCTTAAGGCTTCCAATGCAGTTTTAATCGATTTAGTGAAAGAATTTCCAGATAACGCAGAGATTCAGTATCAATGTGCTTGGAGCTTTGATGTTATGGGTGAAGAACGTTGCGCTATTCCTTATTATGAAGCGGCAATCGCATTAGGACTGCCCGAGGAGGATTTACGAGGTGCTGTATTGGGACTGGGAAGTACCTACCGAACGTTAGGTGAATATGAAAAATCCAAGGAGATTTTTCGAAAGGGAATGGAATTATTCCCGGCGGACAGGGCAATTCAAGTTTTCTACGCAATGACATTATATAACTTAAAGCAATTTCACGAGGCAATGCAATTGCTTATGATAAATTTAATTGAAACGACTGGTGATCAGAATGTGAAGCAGTATGAAAAAGCAATACGACTTTACGGCGAAGACTTGGACAGAAGATGGTAAGACAGAAGATGTTAAGATAGAAGATGTTAAGAAAGAGTCTGTTAAGAAAGAGGTTGGTAAAAGGCGATTCTTGTTGAAGTAATATTCTCTTACAGCGTAAACAAAGCGGTCATAGCTGAATAATGTAGAAAAATAAGATATCATGTCACTTCTCCTGGGTAGCCGCATAAGATATCGTGTAACCCTATAACTTTTTATATATTATGAGAAGGTGACGATATGATATCTTGTGACGGTCTGACGGGAACGGTAGTGACCCCAGACAATCCTGCCTATGAGGAAGCAAGGCTGATGTGGAATCGTGCAATAGATAAATTTCCCGGAGCCATCGTATTCTGCGAATCAAAATGTGACGTTAGGAACGCCATTCTTTGGGCACGTCGTAACTATGTACCATTTCGTGTACGCAATGGCAGACATAATTACGAAGGGTTTTCCACAGGCAATGGGGTGCTTGTGATTGATGTGAGCCGCCTTATGGATTTAGATATGGATGGCAGCTATGTGGCAGCACAGGGCGGAGTTAATAATAGTATGATCTATGACATGGTGGCTCCTCTGGGATATCCTTTTCCGGGAGGCTCCTGTCCCACAGTGGGCGTTGCCGGGTATGCCATGGGAGGCGGCACCGGTCCCATGAGCCGTTTACTGGGTCTGGGCTGCGACAGTCTTGAGGCCGTAGAGCTGGTTAACGCGGACGGACAATTGATTACAGCGAGCAGAGAGAGAAATCCTTCATTATTCTGGGCACTGCGAGGGGCAGGAGATGGCAACTTTGGAGTAGCGGTGAGAACCATTTTCCGCTTGCCCGAAAAGGTTGATCGTGTAACCTTGGTTATATTGTATTATCCGAATACCGATGCAGCGGCACAGACACGTTTTATCTGTACCTGGCAGCAGTGGCTCAGCAAATCGGACGAGCGTATCACCTTGCAGGCGCCTGTCTATCACGATGTGGCAGAAGGATATGCCGTATTTGCCCGGGGAATTTTCTTTGGTTCCAGACAACAGGCACAGCAGGCTGTGGAAATGCTGACCAGACTTCCGGGTTGTGAAGCTAGTTTTGAAGAAATGACAATTTACGAGGCAATTAAAAGAATTGAAGATTCGATCCCGGAAACTGAGAAGTTTAAGTCTTCAAGCCGGTTTATTGGCAGGCTGCTGAGCCGGGAAGAGATCGAAATAATGGTGGAGATGATGCGTAATTATCCCGAAGGCTCGATCTTTGCCGGGTTGACCATGTATGCTTTGGGAGGACAGGTGATGAAAGTTTCCCCCAGGAGGACAGCGTTCTTCTATCGATCCTCTCCTTATATGCTGGGCTTACAGTCAATCTGGACAGAGGATCAATACGCAAAGTTGAATACAGAGTGGGTACAGAGTCGCTTGGACTATATTAACAGGATTACCGCGGGCTCCTATGTGAACTTTCCCAACAGTGATCTTGTGAATTATGAACGTGAGTACTGGGGAGATAATGTGGCGGATTTACGCAGAGTAAAGCAAATGTATGATCCCTGCAATGTCTTTCGCTTTCCCCAAAGCATACGTTAAGGAAGAATTAGAAATAGGGCTGTTGCAACATACAGTGAAGAGATAGGATCGGAGATCGAGCATATCTGTTGCGCTGCATTTTGCAACAGCCTTATTTTGCTTTAATGACAGACAGGCTCCAAGTAGTTAACATAAATAACACAAAAAGTATAGTTTTATTTTGGATAAGTTTAACATAAACCGATACGACAGCCGGATAAAAATGGACTATAGTTATCTTGTTAAGAAAAATCATATCATAAGGAGCAGAATTTTATGAAGAGGAAATCATTAAGAGCTTTGACGGGAATACTTCTAGTAACTTCAATCGTTTCATTAACAGGATGTTCCGGCGCGAAAGAAACCAGTGCAGACAAGGTAGATTTAAACAATACGAAATTAGAGACAATCGTTGAAAAGGCAAAGGCGGAGGGAATCGTGGAGTCCGTTGGGATGCCTGATAGCTGGGCTAATTGGGGAGAGACCTGGCAAGAATATACTAAAACCTACGGGATCAAACATAACGATGTTGATATGTCCTCAGCGGAGGAGCTGGCATTATTTGAAACAGAAAAGGATAATGCAACAAAGGATATCGGAGATGTGGGACAGGCTTTCGGACCGGTAGCAGTGGAGAAAGGCTTGACATTACCTTATAAAACCTCTTACTGGGACAGTATTCCAGACTGGGCAAAGGATAAAGATGGTAATTGGATCATCGGATATTATGGAACGATGTCAATTATTACGAATAAAGAACTCGTGGCAACGCCTCCTACTTCCTTTGCGGATTTATTAAAAGGTGATTATATTGTTGCGGTAGGTGATGTAACCAAAGCAAGTCAGGCACAGTGTGCGGTATTGTCAGCAGCCATCGCACTGGGCGGATCAGAGACAAATATACAGCCGGGAATTGATTTCTTCAAGCAGTTAGCAGAGCAGGGAAGACTGGATAAGGGCGAGTTATCCTTGACCAGATTGGAAAAGGGTGAGGTTGCGGTTGCATTACTCTGGGATTACAATGCCCTTGGATATCGTGATCAATTTATCGCAAACAATGGGGATGCTAAATTTGAAGTTCGTATTCCTTCTGATGGAGCAATTCAGAGTGGTTATTGTTCAGTAATCAACGCTTACACCAAGCATCCCTACGCTGCGGCACTTGCCAGAGAGTTTATCTTTAGTGAGGAAGGACAGATTAATTTGGCAAAAGGTTATGCAAAACCGATCCGAAGTGATATCACTTTGCCGGAAGAGGTTAAGGCGAAGTTATTGCCCGATGAGCAGTATACCAAAGCACGTATGATCAGTGATTATGACGGCTGGAACAAGACAGTAGAAACCCTTGGAACCTTATGGCAGGAAGAGGTAATCGCAAACGCAAAATAGAAGATTGAATTGTAAACGTAAGATAATAAATAGAATGCTGAATTACAAATACAGAAGGATAAATAATATGCTTAATTGTAACTGTAAAAGAATAAATAAAGCACTTAAGTGAAAATACAAAAAGAATAAATAATAGATAAATAACAATAGATAAATGACAAAAGAAGAATAAGCCAAATGCAAATGTAAAGCAGAAAAGTAATAAAAAAGCAGTAAGAGAGAAGTAAGAAAGCAGTAAAAAAGTAGTAAAAACCAGATGATTTCAGATGCAAAATAGAAAAGAAAGCAGGCGGGCGATATGACGAATAAAACAATCTTAATTCTACTGGATGGATGTGGTTATGATGTGGCAACCGAAAATCTTGGTTACCTGGAGCATCTTGCAGTCCAGGGGATATGCGGCAAATACCGGGTACAGGGAGAGCTTCCCTCCTTATCAAGGCCGATGTATGAAACAATTATGACGGGATTGCCGGCATATCAGCATGGTATAACGAATAACTTGATTGTCAGAACCTCAAATCAGACCAGCCTGTTTGATCTATGTATCGAGAATAATTTAACAACGGCTGCATCTGCATATTTTTGGATGAGTGAACTCTATGTCAAGGCTCCCTTCGATCCGCTGACGGATCGGATTCAATTAAATGCAGATGCAAAGATTCAGCACGGCTTCTACTACTATGAGGATCAGTATCCCGATTCCCATGCCTTTAGTGATGCAGAGTATCTGCGCCGACATTACCAACCGGATTTTATGCTGGTACATCCCATGAATATTGATGATGCGGGACATAAGTTTGGCAGCAATTCCTCGCAGTATCATAAAATGACTGCATATGCGAACATTGTCATGTCAACACTGGTTCCGATCTGGCTCGCATCCGGTTATCAGGTGGTAATAACTGCGGATCATGGAATGAATGAACATCATCTCCATGGAGGTAATACTGATATGCAGAGGCTGGTGCCGCTCTATATCATCTCAGACAGGATAAGAAAGGGAGACCATACAAATTACATTCATTCTGCTCTCTTTCTAGCGCCGATCCTGTGCAGATTACTCGCTATAGAGCCCTCCTCCGGCATGAGGCTATTATCTGAAATGGAGGAAGATATCTTTGAAGCTTAAATCAAAACGATATCTGCTTGCAATGCTTCCATTTGTCCTGCTGGTATTGTTCTACGAATTACTTCCCATCCTGATGATTGTAGTACGCAGCTTTCGAGTAGAAGGGCAAATGGGCTTTACGTTAGAGCATTATATCACAATTTTCTCAAAAAAGCTTTATCAGAAGGCAGTCATTAACAGTATATTCGTAGCCATAATCTCTTCGGCGATTGGAATCCTAATCGCCTTTTGGGGAGCGAAGGCCGCGAATGAGGTAACTTCAAAGTGGAAGAATTTCTTTCTTAATATCCTGAATATGACCTCCAACTTTGCAGGAATTCCCCTTGCCTTTGCTTTTATGATCCTGCTGGGCAATGTAGGAATCCTGGTTATGCTGGGCAAGTCCCTTGGAATTACCTTTCTTGCTGAATTTAACGTGTATTCTGTAAATGGATTACTACTTACCTATATTTATTTTCAAGTGCCGCTGGCTACCCTGTTGTTAATTCCAACCTTTCATGGGCTGCGTAAGGAGTGGAAGGAAGCGGTGCTGCTGCTTGGCGGTAATTCAGGTATTTATTGGAGAAGGGTTGCGATCCCAGTGATCATGCCAAGTATTGCAGCGACGCTCAGCGTACTTTTTTCCAATGCAATTGCTGCCTATGCCACTGCCTATGCGCTGCTGGCAAACAATTATTCACTGCTGCCGATTCGAATCTCAGAGCAATTTGTGGGAGATTTGGTGCAAAGGAAAGAATTTGGATCTGCCCTTGCTGTGGTTTTAATGCTAACGATGATTACAGCAACGCTGATCAATAACTACTTCATAAAGAAGACGAGAGGAGGTGTTTCCCAATGATGAAGAGGAACCGATTCAATAAAGGAATCCTTATCTTGATCAGTTTATATTTGATGATCCCTTTGCTGCTGACTTTTCTATACTCTATATTTACTGAATGGAATAAGGTGACACCAAGCGGAATCACCTTCAAATATTATAAGGAAACTCTCTCAGATCATAATTTTATAGCTTCCATTATTCGAACCATGGCGGTATCTGTAATTCCTTTTATCCTCTGTTCTGTGGTAGTTCTTCTCGCGCTGTATGTGATTGTTGTTTATCATCCGGAGTGGGATAAATACATGCAGATGCTTTGTAATATACCCTACGCGATCCAGGGAATTATCCTGGCAATATCGGTACTCTCTCTTTATATTAATGCACCATATCCGTTTTCCAATCGAATTGTCATGGTGATTCTGACCTATTGTATTGTAATTCTCCCTTATATATACCGAGGGCTTAAGAATAGCCTGGATACCATTCATGCGCGGCGTTTAATTGAGGCAGCACAGATGCTTGGGGCGAATCGGTTCTACGCATTTTTTGCTGTAGTGGTGCCGAATATAGTATCAGGAATAACAATTGTTGCAATGTTGTCCATCTCTATGGTATTTGGAGATTTTGCAATTGTTAATATCATCGGTGGCAGCTATTATCAGACAGCCCAGATGTATCTATATAAAAAATTAGCCCAATCAGGGCAGGCTTCCAGTGTGATTATAGTTGTGATGTTTGGATTAACGTTGATTTTATCCGGGTTGATCAACCTGTTCAATCGAAGAAAAAATAGAACGCAGGAGAGCTAGAATAGAGCGTTCAAAGTAGTCATTCACATGGAGAAACAAGCCGCCGCAACATTGGTGAAGTGGAGGGAAAGGAAAATGGCCTATATCAGTTTTAAACATATTCACAAATATTACGGTGAAAATCATGTACTTAAGAATATTAATCTGGATATTGAACAGGGACAGCTGGTTACTTTGTTAGGACCCTCCGGCTGCGGAAAAAGCACCTTGCTGCGCTGCCTTGCAGGGCTGGAGGACATCTGCGAGGGTAACATATTCCTGGACGGAACTGATATTACAGGTATTGATCCCAAGGATCGGAAGGTGGGAATGGTATTTCAGCAATACAGCCTCTTTCCCAACATGAATGTGACTGAGAATATTGCTTTTGGGTTAAAAATGAAGAAAATGAACAAAGCCGCTATTGCTTCAAAGGTGGCAGAGGCCATTAAGCTGGTGGATTTAAAAGGAAAAGAGCATGCTTACCCGGCGAATTTGTCCGGTGGGCAGCAGCAGCGTGTCGCGCTGGCAAGAGCGATTGTGACCAGACCGAAGGTATTGTTACTCGATGAGCCGCTCAGTGCCATTGATGCAAAGCTTCGTAAATCATTGCAGCAAAGTATTAAAAAAATTCAAAGCGAGCTTGGGATTACCTCAATCTTTGTAACCCATGATCAGGATGAAGCGATGGTAATGTCGGATGTAATCCATCTTTTTCATGAGGGAGAGATTGAACAATCCGGTACTCCGGTCAATATTTATACCAATCCCAGAACAAGATTTGCAGCAGAATTTATCGGTCATTATAATATATTATCCGCGGAACAATTTCATACAATTACCGATGAAGGGAACCTCTTATGCGAAAGCATAGCAATCCGTCCGGAAGCACTGGAGATCTCTCTGACTCCGATGGAAGAGAGAGAGAACTTCTATCAATTTCAGGGAACCATTATCAATCACCTTTCCCACGGTAATGTGCTCCGATACAATGTGGATGTTAAGGGTGTCATATTGGAGGTTGATGTATTATTTCGAAGCTTTTATTTATATGAGAATGGTCAGTCAATATACATATCCGTTGAAAATAGGAATTGTCTTTTATTATAAGAAATAAAAAATTATTATCAGGTTTAAAGCTTACTCTTATAACTAGAAGCATGTTTATATCGGTGAAAAATAGATATCAGACCAATATTCATGCTTTTTACCTTTATGCAGTAAAGCAAATTGAAACTTGATTGATAAGGTAGTATTCCTTAACTTAAAATGCCTGCATAGCTGATGCAAATATTCCAAAAGCTCATTTTCATTTCCCCAAAAGCTAATATGCTGGCAGCTTCCAGGCAGGGAGTACTTTTCTACCGTACCCTGGCTGACGGCATGCTCCAGATATTCTATCAATTCATTTTCCAAAGCGATGTCGCTTTGAATGGAAAGACCAATTGTTTGGGCATTTTCTTTTACTTCGCCGTCCTCCTTTACTTCGTAAAAAATCCATTGTTCAAAGGCTTCTATTCCAGTTAGCGTAGAAGTCTTTTGTGTATTTAGAAAATGACTGAGCTCTACCTTATAAATGTTCACCTTCATATTTTTTTCAGAGGTAATACTAGTGAAGTAGCTGTCATTTTTATGCGCCTCAATCTGATAAAGCATGGTTGTCATTCGGGTGGTGTACTGAATTAATTTTGTCAAATCATCTCTTTTTGCCTCTATAAATTGAATCTGTTCCTGCAGCATGTCCTGATAGCCCGAGATACTTTCAGAATCAATCTTTTCCTTAATTCGCTCTAAAGGAATCTCAAGGTACTTTCCAACCAATATCATTTCCAATGTATCAAGATGCTCCAGGGAGTAGTAGCGGTATCCGTTTTGCTGATCCACCATAGGGGTCAGCAAGCCTTTGCGGTCATAATAACGCAGGGTATCTAGGGATATACCATATAAATTACTTACTTGTCCGATTCTTAAAAATTTCTCCATACATCCTCCTAAAAATGCGCTGTCTGACCTTCGCTATAACTATCGTCATTTAATTACTTTCTATTCGTTTATAAAATTATACTTGACCCTTGACCAACTCAAGGGTTTAAAGTGATTGTAGCACAAATAAATTACAAATGTAAAGGAGGTATTTGAAATGCAAATAAGCATTGAAAAATATCAGGATAAAGATTTTTCGAATTCAATCGCACTATTGGTTAGTTCCTTTGAAAGTAAATTCTTACACCGGCAAAGTCTGGGGCAAAAAGATGTGGAACGCATTTTACAGTCCACTTGGGATATCAGAGAAGGAGATCCTGGTTATTTACACTATGTTGCAAAGGTGGATGACAAAATTGTAGGTACCATATTAATCCGATATGGGCAGGTTCCAAAGAACAGAAGAAAAATCCCGTTGCTCGATCTGATCCGTCGCTATGGACTCTTTAATATGCTTTTACTCATCTTTAAATTATCTATCTTAGAAATTTTTAATTTCAAGGACTGCTATGTGGAACATATTGCAGTGGATCAGACAATGCGGGGAAAAGGCATAGGAGAGCAGCTGATATCTCATTGTGAAAAAATACTGCTTGCAATGGGATATAGTAGATTATCATTAGCAGTTGCCAAACACAATCCGGCCAAGCGCCTGTACGACCGATTAGGATTTGAAGAAGTAAAGCAGATTAATCATCGCTATAAAAGATTTTTTATAGGAATTGGAGAGTGGGTTTTTATGGTGAAAGAGCTGACTTAATTCTATAAAGTTTACACCTTATGTTTATAACAATCGATTGAATGACTCAAGGTTTCAATGGAAAGAGTATATAAGGTATTCAGTGATGAGAGAATTTCTCACTTCGAGTTCTTTTGAAATCGAATTCGATGGAAATGGAGTATAGTATATTGAATTCATATAGATAGAAGTTAATCGTTATTATAGAAGGGAATATAAGAAAATGAAGAAAAAAATAATCACCATCCTTGTTGGTATTAGTATGATTATTCTTTCCTGTGTCGCCATAATCGTGCACCAGAATACATTTCATATGAGAGTTGTTCCTGTACAAATACCTACCACAAAAGGTGAATTAAAAGGACAACTAGTCCTGCCAAAGGAGTCCCGGGAGCTGGCTGGTCTGGTAGTTTTTATTCATGGTGATGGGCCAGTCAATGCCTCATATCATGGAGACTACGAACCCTTATGGGAGGAGCTGGCCAAGCTGGGATATGCCTCTCTGTCTTGGAACAAACCCGGAGTTGAAGGGGCTACTGGTAACTGGCTGTTGCAAACAATGGATGACCGGGCAGCGGAAGCCGTGGAGGTGATAGATTGGGCAAGGGCTAATAAAGAGATTGGTACAGAAAAAATTGGTCTTTGGGGTGCCAGTCAAGCGGGTTGGGTTATTCCTAAAATCATACGCCGTGATAAAGAGATTGCCTTTAGTATTCTTGTAGCACCTGCGATCAATTGGATCGACCAGGGATGGTATAATACCTTAGTCAAAATGCAGCAGGAGGGGAAAACGCGAAAGGAGCAGGAACAGGCAAAAGAAGATTTTTTATGGACATTGGAAATGTTAAAGAAACATGCCAGTTATCAGGAGTACCATGGAGGCGAAAAGGCAGACCAAAGCTTGTCAGAGGAGCGCTGGAATTTTATATTAAAGAATTATCAAGCAGATGCCACAGAAGACCTGAGGTTTTTCTACAGTCCTGTCAAACTGTTTTTAGGTGGCAAGGATATTAATGTTGATAGTAACAATACGAAAGAGGTATATGAACAGGAAATCCCCCAAAATATATTGAGTGTCACACTCATTTCTGGAACAGACCATTTTATGTTAAGAGATTCTATTGTAGATTCGAAAATGCGGACTACCTTAACTGCTTTGTTTGCACCAAGACAACTTGCACATCCTCAATATTATGCTGGGATCAAGGAATTTCTTCAATCCGTAGAAAAGAAGGAATAAAACGGCCGTAAGGCAGTCCCTTTCTGCCAGAAGGAAATTAGTTGTTATTGGTATAGGATGGAATTTTCCTCCGATTGGGAACCGATTTCTGAACTTAAGGTTTCAATATTAAGCTGTTTTTTTAGCTTCTTCAAAAGCTCTTGCACAGAGGTGCCATGGGCACGGCAGATTCTTCTTAATTCAAATAAATTCATATCCCTTGAGACAACATTAACACCATATCTGCAGGTTAAGCCGGCTTCCAGTCCAATCTCCTTCATAATTTTAATGGTGTTATCGTTATACGCGCCATATGGATAGGCTAGAGTATTAGCGGTAGTGCCGGTGTTTTCTTTTATTTTCTCCTGTAACAAAATCAGATCATCCTTTAAGGAAGTTTCATAGTCCTCAAAGCATTCTCCCTTCTTTTGATTGCAGCCCACCCGGATGCTATTGAAGGAATGTAACTTATAGGTATGATTTTGCACTTCAACTAAGCCTGAACTTAGCACTTCATTCAATTGAGTCCAGGACATGTGGGAATACTCTACATTTTCATCCTTGACCCTGGAAAAATCATCGGCAGTTTTCCCTACAATGGATAAAACGATTTTCATATTATACTTCTTTAGGAGAGGAAAAACATTTTTATAGGTACTATAATAGCCGTCATCAAAAGATAAAATGACAGGGTTTTCCGGAAGTGTCTTACCATTCTTTACAAAATCCAGCAAGTCTCCCATAGTTATCGTATTGTAATGATTATCACTCAAATATTTTAAATCTGCTTCAAATTCACTGGGGGTAATGGTATCCTTGCCAAGTCCTTTTTCTTTGACATGGTGGTACATAAAGATGGGCAGATAGAGTTTCTCCACCTGGGATACAGAAGCCTCTTTATAGGGCTCAATATTACGAATAATAGAGGATAATAATAAACAAAAGCATATTAAACATATTAAAAGAGCATTATAGATCTTGCTTAGGCTATTCATACTGCAGTGCTCGGTTTCTCTTGATTTATAATATACTTATGTTTTTTGGAGCAAAAAATTCCAGCAGGTGAGAATTTTATTTTGGATCCCAGCCCGAATGCTGGAGATATATTACAGAAGTGCAGAATGCCGGTAAGCCTGCTAATTCTTTTGGATATCGGTAATGAATGACTCTTGTCCTTTCCCTTTTCTCGTGTTATTATTAGCGCAATGAACATTATTATGAAAAGGTGGTTAAGTACGTTTGAGTCAGAACAATATTAGCAATGAAAGATTGCTGGAAATTATAAACTTGCAGACAGAAGTGGTTCAGCAGGGATTGGATTTGAGTAGTATCATGGATTTAGTAACGCAGCGAGCTCAGGATATCTCCGGTGCAGATGGTGCGTCCATAGAATTAATTGAGAAGACAGAACTCGTATATAGCGCAGCATCTGGAATTGCTGAGAAATTTTTGGGATTACGCCTGGATATTGAAAACAGCCTTTCGGGAGAATGTATCAGCGAGAGGATACCCTTAATTAGCAACGATATTGAAATTGATGACCGGGTCAATAAAAATGCCTGCAGAAAAATAGGTCTTAGATCTATGATTGTTATGCCCCTTATCTTTAAAAATGATGTGGTAGGTGTCTTAAAGGTTCTATCAGCAAAAGCGGATCACTTCAATGATGAGAATATTAAAATATTAGAGCTCATGTCAGGGGTCATTGCCGGGGCGATGTTCAGTGCTATGAAAAATGGAGAAAGTGAGCTGTTATACCAAGCCACCCATGACGGACTGACCGGGGTTTCCAACCGCTCCTTTTTCTATGACCGTCTGAGGCAGAGATTATCACAGGCTTTAAGGAGACGGGAAAGCTTCGGCATTATTTCACTGGATATGGATGGCTTGAAGGAAATCAACGATAACTTCGGGCACCGGGCAGGTGATGCGGCGATTAAAGAAGTCTCGTTGCGGATCAATCATACCCTACAGGAATCTGATATATTTTCCAGACTTGGAGGAGATGAATTTGGTATTATTATAGCAAATTTAGCAGAACAAAATGATATTAGAGATTTGATTGGGCAGATTGATCGGGAGATAGTTAAGCCCTTTGAATTTGAAGAGCAGAAGATAAACTTAAGTGCCAGTATTGGATATGCTTTGTTTAGTGAAGATGGTATAGAGATTGATGTCTTGATTGAAAAGGCAGACAGTTCTATGTACCGAGTGAAAAGAAAGCGCAAGGGAATAGAGAACGTACGATAAGGGAAGATAAATTAACGGAGGAAAATCGGGGCAAAAGAGATAGGTTGGCTCCTCGATCATGAAGAAGGATATAATGCCCTACTAAAATTTGGACTAAAGTGTGAGATCCTGGAGCCTCTGTATATAAGACAAAATTTCAAAAAATACCTGACGAAAATTATGGAGAAATACGAAGAGCGTCGGTAAAGTTAACCCTTATTAAGTGGGATGCATACATTATATTGTATCTTACAATGAGGGTAGCATATGAGACATGAGCCATCAAACAATTACCTGCGCGAATTAGTGATAGGTGTTGAAAAAAAAGTTCCTTTATCAGACGGGAAATATGTGACCGCAATAAATTTTGATAATGCTGCCACCACTCCGGTATTACATTCGGTTCTTAGGGAGATTAATAACTTTGCGCCGTGGTATTCCTCTGTACACAGGGGAGGCGGGTATAAGTCAAAGGTATCGTCGGATATTTATGAACAAGGTAGAACGGTTGTTCAAAGCTTTGTTAATTCTGATAAAGAGAAAGACATTGTTATATTTACTAAGAACACAACGGAATCCATCAATATTCTTTCCTTTGTCTTAAGTCAGCAAAAAAAACAGCAGACAGTGGTTTTGTCAACCTTTATGGAACACGCGGCCAATGACCTTCCCTGGAGAAGCAAGTTCAAGGTGGATTATATAGGAGTCGACAGAGCAGGCAGAATATCGATAGAGGATTTAGAGGATAAATTGATCAGATACCGTGGAAGTGTAAAGCTAGTTAGCGTCACAGGTGCATCCAATGTCACTGGGTACTTGAATCCGGTACACAAAATAGCGGCACTTGCACATAAATACGGTGCTAAGATTCTGGTGGATGGTGCTCAGATGGTACCCCATACCTCTGTGGATATGATGAGCTTTGATTCTCCGGAACATATCGATTATCTTGTTTTTTCAGCACATAAGATGTATGCTCCCTTTGGTGCGGGTGTCTTAATCGGACCTAAAAAAACTTTTATGAAGGGAGATCCATTCATGCAGGGTGGAGGTGCAATCAGCCTTGTAACTCATAAGCGAGTTATATGGGATGATCCTGCCGGCAAGGACGAAGCGGGAACACCCAATGCCATGGGAGTGGTTGCTCTGGCAGCAGCCATAAAGACACTCCAATGGGTAGGAATGGAACATATCTATCAGGTGGAAAAGGGTCTATATGATTATGCAATCAGTCATATGAAAGAAATACCAGGCATCAAGCTTTACAGTGATCCTGATAAAGGCGATACCATAAGTGTAATACCGTTTAACCTGGAGGGAGTGGAGCATCATCGATTACCTTCCATAATTTCGGGTGAAGCAGGAGTTGCAGTCCGGAATGGATTCTTCTGTACCCATCCGTATTGTGAAAGATTATTGGGACTAAGTGAGGAAGCGATGAAGAACTACTTTGACGGAGACGATGATTTGTTTCCTGGCATGGTGAGGGTTAGCTTTGGCTTTTATAATACCTACAAAGAAATAGACATATTCATTCGTATCCTTGAAAAAATATCTCAAAATAAAGAATATTACATCAATAAATACTCGAGCAAACTTTCTATGAGCCAAACCGGAAATGAAGCCAGGGTATGTACCAATATTTTTGATCATGGACGTTAAAAATATCTTCTTTAACTGAATAATTTATTAGCAAGGCTCTATCAGATGTTGGATAACATAATGTCGATAGAGCCTTTTTAAGTTATTCCTAGTTAATGAATCATGCGAATGATTTACCAGGCTGGTATGATTTAAGAGCCAGTGAGGCTATATCGATATCATCTGTAGCATCATCAAAGTAAGTTGATTTGACACATAGAATTGTCAAATGCCCTGGAAAGAACAAGGAGACACCTCCGGATATGCTGTCTTTGAGATATGAAATCATCATTATATTTTGGATTTTAAAAAATTTAATTTAATACAATTTATGTACTTGACAAATGATTCAATTGTAACTATAATGGTTACAAAAGGAGGCGCTCATGTATTCATCAAAATTATCAGTTAGTATTCATATCCTAAGTGTGATTGCACTAATGGAGACACAGACGATTACGTCGGAGTACATTGCCTCCAGCATAAATACGAATCCCGCTTTGGTACGACGACTGATGAGTCGTTTAAAGAAGGCGAAGCTAATTAAAACAAGTACGAAGCTTGGTGTAACTGGCCTGGCAAGAAAGGCAGAGGATATTTCGCTTCTTGATATCTTTCTTGCTGTAGAAGACCAACGGGATTTGTTCAGTATTCATAGCAACACTAATCTTAACTGTCCCGTAGGGGCAAAGATTGAAGTTACACTAAAGCATTTATACAACAACATACAAACAGCAACAGAAGCAAAGCTGTCAGCCATTCATCTGGCAGATATTACGAAGGAGTTTATGTAATTTGTTATTCTGTGATTTTTATTTCATTGATTAGGAGGTGCAATATGAAAATTGCAATTATTGGTGCAACCGGCATGGCTGGAACAGCCTTGTACAAAGAAAGTGTATCCCGTGGGCACGAGGTTACGGCAATCGTCAGAAGCAAAGAGAAGGCTGTTTCTTTGCTGGGAGATGGAATAACTGTAATCGAAAAGGATGTGTTTGCTTTAACTAAATCCGACTTGGAAGGCTTTGATGTTATTGTAAATGCTTTTGCAACCGCTCCGGCGAAAGCCTATTTGCATCTGGATTTGGCGGCAAAGCTGGTTGGTATGTTCCGTGAAACAGAAAGTCCCAGACTATTCTTTATTCTTGGCGCAGCCAGTCTGTTAGACGAAGGTGGAAAGCTATTTCTGGACACTTTAAAGACGCTACCGGATGTAGCAGCATGGATCTCCATACCTACGGAAGCTTATAAGACCCTTAATTTCCTGCGCAGTATTGAGAATGTGAATTGGGTAGGGGTATCTCCTTCGGCTGAGTTTGTTGCCGGGGAAGCTACGGTTCCTGTTTTGGGAAAGGATCACCTGCTTACCTCTTCCGAGGGTAAATCCATAGTAACAAGCGGGACTATGGCAGTTGCTATTCTGGATGAAATTGAAGATCCTCAGTTTATCCGAACAAGATTTACCGTATGCAACTCGTAGTCCTGATAGTTCAAAGTATTAATAATCATAATTTGTAACTTTAAATTTTCTTTATCTGGTAACTTATTAAATTACTTATTTTGATTTTTTGTTTATTAATATCATACGTAACCCAAGAAATAAGCTGATTTGTAGCTTTAAAATAAAATAAGTTGTAACTTTAAAATTTAACTTTAACAGGAGGTATATTTATGAGTAAGATAATTGGAATCGTAACAGGCAGTTTGAGAAAGAATTCTTTTTCCGGTAGTATTGCAGATTATGTCATGAACCACGCACCGGAGGGTTATGTGTTTAAGACCATCGATATCGGGGGACTCCCACTTTACAATCAGGATTATGATGGCGAAGATCCGATCGAATACACAGCATTTCGTAACGAGGTAAAGGCTTTAGACGGCGTGCTGTTCATTACACCGGAACATAATCGTTCTATCCCAGCAGCCTTGAAAAATGCTCTGGACGTAGGCTCAAGGCCCTATGGTGCAAATGTTTGGAGTGGTAAGCCGGGTGCTGTAATCAGCC
This sequence comes from Bacillota bacterium, assembly GCA_023392995.1. Lineage (GTDB taxonomy): Bacteria > Bacillota > Clostridia > Lachnospirales > Lachnospiraceae > Mobilitalea. Next base: position 7,447 of record JAEWMZ010000262.1, on the reverse strand, counting down.
AGTCTCCGGGTGGAATTGGCGGTTTTGGCGCAAATCATCATTTACGTCAGGTTCTGGCATTCCTCAATGTATTAACTCTGGCACAGCCCGAAGCGTACATCGGTGCTTACCATACTTTAATCGATGAGAACGGCGCATTAAGCAATGAAGCTACCAAGGAATTTTTAAATGGTTTCTTAGCTGCTTTTGCCGCATGGACAGATAAAGTTTCATAAATTCCATAGAGAAAGGGGTTGCCGTAAAAAGTAGCCCCTTTCTTGCCTAATGCAGATCAGAAGAAGGAGGTTGTTTCATGAAAGTAGAGGTTTGGTTTGATTTTGTTTGCCCATTTTGTTATTTGGGTGATACTAAGTTTGCTAAGGCATTGGAGCAGTTTGAACATAGGGATGAAGTAGAGCTGGTGTTCAGAAGCTTTCAATTGCGGATGGCAAGCGAGGCTACAAAGGGTAAGGATGTTCATCAGGTAGTAGCAGAGAAATATCAGATCAGCTATGCCCAGGCCAAAGCAAACAATGGCAGGATTACGGAGGCGGGAAATGAGGTTGGCTTGAATTTTAATTTTGACGCGATGAAGGTTGCTGATACAGAATTAGCGCACCAAATCATGCAGTATGCAAAAAAGGTTAAAAAAGAACATGCTCTGATCGATCGGTATTTTAAAGCAGTGTTTGAAGAAGGAATGGATATTGGAGATCAGGATACCCTGCTCAGCCTAGCCCGTGAGCTGGGATTGGATATAACTGAGTTAAATCATGAGTTGGCTGGCGGTGCATTAAAAGCTGAGATCCAAAAGGATGAGGAAGCTGCTCACAGACTTGGAATTGATACAATACCAACCTTTGTGATGGAAGGAGCATATGCCATATCCGGAGCACAGGAGGAAGAGCGTTTGTTGGAGGCTTTAAAGAAAGTCTATGCACAGCAAAAGAAGCCTCTGTAAAAAAGTATAAACGCAGCAGAAGCAGCCACTTTATAGAAGTATAAACGCAGTAGAAGCAGTCTCTTTATAAAAGTATATACGGAGCAGAAGCGGTTCTCTGTAAAAAGAATATACGCAACAGAAGCAATCTTAACGAAGTCTTTAAATAAAAGAGGAAGAGAGCAGGAATCCAATGCAGCGAAGTGAAGCAGAAAATTGTTTCACTTCGTTTTTTTGAATAAATATTGACCAATGAGTCCAAGTAGTAATATGATTAATCCATAGCAGCTTGACAGAGTGGCATGATAAGTTTTAGCATATGATCCCAAGCTGGATTGTTACAAGCAAAAAGCGAAGGAGGAAATCAATGTACAAGGAGTTTTTTAATATGATTAAGAAAAATAATTCAAATAAAGCAATTGTTATTGATGCTGTTGTTGGTGCGGGGAAAACCGTCTATATGGAGATGCTATCAAAGGAAATGAAGATACCGTGTTTTGAAGAGCCGGTTCAGGATAATCCCATATTGGATCGATTCTATCATGATCGGAAGAGATATTCCTTCCCCCTTCAGATTTTCTTTCTAAACAGAAGATTTCGGATGCTGAAGGAGGCAGCTGAATTAGGAAAACCGACGCTGATGGATCGGAGTATCTATGGGGACGTGATCTTTGCGAAGCTTCTTTATGAGGAAGGGAATATGGATAAGGATGAGTATATGCTGTATCGCGAGCTTCTAATGAATATGTTAGAGCACGTGGAAGCACCAAAGCTTATGATCTATCTGAAGATTGACACAGATTCCGCGATCGAGCGAATCAGGAAAAGAGGGCGTGATTATGAGCAAATCGTGGAAAGGGAGTATTGGGAAACACTCAATCGGGAATACGAGAGTTACTTTGCAGAATATAACCTATCCCCGCTGTTGATTATTGATGCGGCTAAGTATGATATCGTAGAAAGTGCAAAAGATAAAGAAGAAGTACTTCAATTAATATATCAAAAGCTTAATCAGCTTGACCGTTTGACCCAATGAAATTTATAGATTAAAGGATCAATGGGAATATAAAGAAGGAAAAGCAAGATCAATTCTCTGATCACAAAAAGGAGGAAGGTCTTGCTTTTTGTATTATTGAATGAATACTAGTTAGGAAATCTAGTTAAGAAATTTAGTTAAGAAATGGTCTTTTTGAGAAATGGAAAAATTACGGATGGACAGATAATATTAGATTGACAAAAGGTGGATAGCACAGTATTATATAAATTACAATATGTCTAAACGACATATAATTAGGTACGATGTCATAAAGGAGTAAATTTAATGATAGAGTTAATAGTCTTAGGTTTTTTATCTTCCGGATTTGCCCTCACCTTATATGATATAAAAAAGGGAATGGAACAAAGTACACAATATTTTGCAAGCACAAGTCAAGGGGCAATACATCCCGCTTTAGTAAAACTTGAAAAGAATGGCTATATAACATCAAAAGAAGAGGTCAAGAACAACAGAACAAAAAAGCTATACAGCATAACTGATTCTGGAAAAGTAAGATTTGGCCAGTTGATGAGAGAGGATTGGGGCTCTGATAAATATAAGTCTACACAATTACTTAAGATGTTTTTCTTTCATGAGTTAACAAAAGCAGAGCGATTGGAATCTATAAATACTCAGGTTAAGTATTTTAGAGATATGCACCAAGACCTTGTTAAGATTAAACAAGAAGGAATGCGCAGACTTGAGGAATATGGGCTGACCTATGAAAGCTACAGGCCGGCAAAATATGAACATGATGCACTTGAGTTTGGTCTTGCATATTCGGAATTTGTTACAAAGTGGTTTGAAGATTATTCGAAAAGAATTGAGGCGGAGCTATGAAGATAACAATTTATGATTTAGGAAAAGATATGGAGAACGATTTACTGGTTGAGAGACTTCAAAATTATTACAGGGAACAGAGGAAAGAAGCTGAAGTAATTATTTATCACGCAAAGGATACCGATATCAAGGATTGCATTGGCTGCTGGAGCTGTTGGTGGAAGAGTCCCGGAGAATGTGCTTTGAAGGATGGCTCTTCTAAGTTGTATAAGGATTATATCAACAGTGATGAAGTAGTTCTTCTTTTTCATACGGAAAATGGATTCATAGATGGTAAGGGAAAGACATTTGTGGATCGGTTAATTCAACATTATTTACCATATATTGAATTGAGAAATGGGGAATGTGGTCATAAAAAGAGATATGATAAGTATCCTCATATTAACTTTTACTTTGAGAAAAACGGATTGTATGGGGACGAAATCAAGGTGATAAGGAGCTATCTTGCCCGTACTGCGTATCATTTTCAAAACACTTGCAATGAGGTTTTATATGATAATGAAAGTATAAAATTTATTGATTTAGAAAACACAAATCCAATGCAAGAGGTACTGACTAAGGAAGTTAGGGAAAGAAAGCCAAAGGGCAAGTGGGTGATCTATAATGGATCACCAAGAGGAAATCAATCGAACAGCAGGCTGCTGATTGAAAAGATTATGCTGGGTATGAAGGAGCAAGGAATAGATCAGATAGAAGTAAGAAACCTGATCAAGATAAAAGAACATAAAATATGGGCCGAGGAGTTTGGTTCGTCAGAGAATATTTTATTTGTTTTCCCCCTCTATGTGCATGCCATGCCGGGGTGTGTAATGAAGTTTTTTGAACAACTAAAACCGGTAAACAACAAAGAGGTACATATGGCCTTTTTCGTTCAGTCTGGGTTTCCAGAGACAAGTCAGTCCTATTATTTGAGACCTTATCTGGAACTGATTACGAAAAGGCTGGGCGTATCCTTTGATGGAACCATCATAAAAGGCGGCGTGGAAGGCACCCGAATAAAGCCCGATAAGGCGAACAAAAAGCTCTTTCAGCAAATGAAAATAATGGGTGAAGCCTATGCCAGTAAAGGAATTATGGATTTTGGCTTGAAAAAGGAATATGAAAAATCAGAGTATATGTCCAAAGGGGCTCAGTTTGCCTATTCGCTATTATCTCACACAGGACTTACAAATTTTTATTGGGACTACAATCTTAAGAAAAATGGTGCTTACAAAAGAAGATTTGCGAAACCATATACGGATTAATAGTAGATGGGGAATACGTTACAGGAAGGATGACTGCTAGTGGAAAGTGAATTGAAAAGAAAAACAGTAGATAATAAAGGAATTGAAATAGAGTATTTTGTTAGTAATCAGGTGAATGAAAAAGCTACGTTGATCATATCGATGGGAATCTGGGAATCTGCAGCGCGGGCATTTCCACTTATATCACGCCTTACAGGAAGGCATTGTATTGTGCTTAGTTACCGCGGACGCGGTGGCAGTGATACGCCAGCGTCCGGATATGACTGGAAGCATCATTTGTCTGACCTTAGTTGTGTGCTTCAAAACGAGGCGATAAATAACCCTGTGTTTTTAGGATTTTCAAAGGGAGTCTCTTATATGCTTGGTTATTTATCGAAAAATTTAGGCTTGGCAAAAGGCATCATTATTATAGATTATCCAGCCATCCACACAAAGTTAGAAAAAGGGGCTGCTCAATTCTGGGGAAACATGAATTATAATGGATATCGACTGAATAATTTTGTTAATATCCATGCTTTAGAAGGAATCGAAAACGAATCAACTTATCAGGAATTTTATGAGATCTTTCATGAAATGCAATGCCCGATATGGTTGTTCCGGGGTACAGACGAGGAATCAGATATTGCGTCCAATCTGGAAGAGGAAGATATATTAAAATATAAATCATCGGTAAGAGAATTTGAAATCGCAGATTTTAAAGATAGCGGACATATGATTTTAGACGAAGAATTAGGGAAAGCTACCAAGCATATTAGACAGATACTGGATAAGATGGATAGCATTTGTGAAGATCGCCATGCATAAGTCGATCAATATCATCAAGTGTAGTTCCAAGTAATATTGATTCTAAATAATATTGATTCTAAATAATACTGATTCCAAATAAGCTAACTGAGCATGATTCAATTTAACTTACTTGGAATCTTTTATATTACGTAGTTCTAAATAATAATGTGATCTTTTTGATAATAGAAAACAGGAACCGGATCGTCGTTATTCCTTGACCGTAAGTTTAAGTATGACCTCCTCATAATGAGGATATTTTTCTAACAAAACACTTCTTGAAAACAATTCAAAATCTCGAAATTCAAATCCGGGCGATACCATACAGCCTACCAATGCATACCCTTCATGATTCATAGCGGAACCAAAGATATAATCCTTTGGCACCAATACTTGCGGCTTTTCACCAGCTTCAAGGCACAGCCCCAGCTGCTCTGTAATCAGTTCTCCTTCTGGGCTGATCATATAGATCGTTAACGGGGAACCAGAATGATAATACCATAGTTCATCGGATTTTAGCCTGTGAAAATTAGATACTTCTCCATCCTGAAGCAAGAAATAAATACTGGTCCACAGCAGCCTGGAACCCTCAAAGTCAACCTGTAATTCGTTCGATGTTATTTGATCTTGAGAACGATGGGTTTCCTTATAATAACCGCCTTCCGGGTGTGAAATCATATTCAAATTTTTGATAAAGTAATCTGCGCTATACATAGACGAATACTCCTTTTCAATTCTGATAACGTATATTACAGGAACAAGATTCCTGTTCCTGTAATCGTGATGCACGGCGCAAAAACAGCGCCTTTTATGAGAAGTTAAAAAACAACTTCTCATAACGTATATTACAGGAACAAGATCCCTGTTCCTGTAATCGTGATGCACGGCGCAAAAACAGCGCCTTTTATGAGAAGTTAAAAAACAACTTCTCATAACTTATATTACAGGAACAAATGCTTGTTCTGTAATCGGGATACAAGGCGCCAAAGCAAGCGTCCTTTCTCATAAATAAGTACAACTTCTGATGACTTATATTATATCGGATTATCGTGATATGTAAATTCATTTATAAAATAGATAATTTATATAAGTTATATTTTAATCTAAAAGGGATTGAGCAAATGTTACAAAAAATCCAGATAAAAAGATTGAAATATAAATAAAATTAGTTTAAACGTTTAAATTTACATATATTTATTTGTTGGAATTGTTGTTTGTATAAGGTATCATAAAGACATGAATTAGGAATGTTCAACAGATTGTTGAATGCATCTTAGTTTGATAAGAAACTTTTAAAATAATTAGGAGGGAATTATGAGAAAGAAATTATTATCAGTAGTGCTTAGTATTAGCATGGTAGCAGCTTTGCTAACCGGATGTGGAAGTAGCAACAGCGCAACAAAAGAGACTGCAAAAACAAGTGAAGCAACCGCTTCAGACACATCAGGTAAGAAAGTGCCTAAGATTGCATTTGTACCTAAGGTAATGGGACAGGCCTGGTGGGATCATGTACAGGAAAATGTAGAAGCTTGGGGAACTGAAAATGGTATGGAGGTTATTTATAAGGGGCCAACAGAAATCGATGCAGCAGCGCAGGTACAGATTATGACAGACCTTGTAAATCAGGGAGTGGATGTACTTCTCTTTTCACCCAACGACCCAGATGCCTGTGAAGCAATCTGTAAGGAAGCCATTGACAAGGGAATTATAGTTATTTCAACAGAAGCCTCCGGTATGAAAAATGTTACCTATGATGTGGAAGCATTTGACGAAGCAGGTCTTGGCGGATTTTTGATGGATCAGCTGGCAGTACAAATGGGCGAAGAAGGAAAGTATATTACGATGGTAGGCTCTATGACTATGGAATCTCAGAACAACTGGGCAGATGCAGCCGTGGAACGTCAGAAGGCAGCATATCCTAAGATGGAACTTGTTCCTGATGCCAGAGTAGCAGATGACTCAGATGCAGAGAAGGCTTATGAGTTAACGAAAGAATTGATTCAGAAATATCCTGATTTAAAAGGTATTTTGGGAACAGGCTCCTTTGATGCGCCTGGTGCGGCACGCGCGATTCAGGAACTAGGATTAACCGGAAAAGTATTTGCAATCTCAGTAGCTATGCCTTTGGAGGTTAAAGATTATTTACTTGATGGTACTTTAGGTTCTGTAGCTCTTTGGGATGCAGGCATTACAGCAAAGGTTATGCTGAACTTAGGTGTTAAGCTGTTTAACGGCGAGGAAGTTGCTACTGGAGCAGATCTTGGACAAACTGGATATGATTCTGTAGATATTCAGGGCAAGATTATCGTAGGTCAGGGACAGATCGCCATAACAACTGAGAATGTAGATGACTTTGGTTTCTAAAAAGAGCTCCAAGTGTCAATTTTCTCTTGAGATGAATATGGATGTATATCTATCAGGACTAACACTTTAATCAATAAGAATGTAATAATATCATGTGGAAACTACAAGTGAATCGGGGGGCTGATTCCCTTGTGATTTAAGAAAATACGAGGCAGAGGAGCTTGGTTTCTCTGCCTCGCAAATTGAAAAAAAGAAGGAGGTTACCCCTCTATGTCAGAATACTTACTAGAAATGACAGAGATATGTAAATCATTTGCAGGT
>JAEWMZ010000472.1 GCA_023392995.1 Bacillota bacterium | reverse complement strand
CTTTTTTAGGTTAACTATTCTAATGCTATATTTATATTATGATATGGGGGCGAAATATATGTTTTAACTTGAGGCTGTACCGGGCTTAATACTACGACTGCTAACCTAAATAATCTGAACCTCCATCAGGTTCAATTATATTGATGTTTTGAAGCTCTTTTGTATCTTCTGTTAATGTTACCTGATACTTTATTCCCTCCGTATCGGTAACAATAATATTAATATACATTCTTGAACACTTCACCTTATCCGGATTATATTTTCTGGTTTTATAATCACTTTCGACAAACGATGCAGAAACCCCGTCAAAATCAGAGGAAGCTATCTTTACTCCATAGCTTTTTTCAGCGAACTTTATTGCTTCTTTTTTGTATTCCTCGCACTGTTCTTTATACTTCTCATTGGCTTTTTTTGCATTAAACGTGAATGTCTTAGCATCCTCACTTACGGAGTACTTCATCTGTATGTATTGTCTTTCACCAGTGATAGCATTAATCATAAAACTATAATCCGGCTGTATTAATTCAGTTTCCTTTGCTGTTTGGTCATATTTCTCATAGATATTTCCGATCCATCTGGTCTCAGAGGTAATTGGTGATACATTAAAAGACATTACCACTACTTTCCCTTTCATACTAACTTTATACATATCCCAGAGGTATTTGGCTCCCAATTCCGCGCCTGCTTCCGCAGTCATTGCACTTTTATCTTTTTTATTACTTAATTTGTTTACGACAACTTTATAATCCTCCTTCACATAATCCTCTGAGGGTTCTATTTTTGCCGTTTTAATGTCATAGGTTGTGGACGCCGATACTTGAGTTTTTAATTCTGAAGCTAATACCTTATTGTTAACTCCTGTGAACATAACACTGCATAAAACAATGGCAACCGCACCTGCAAAAACAGTTTTACTTATAACCTTCATTTCATTTAACTTTTTCATCTTACTCTCCTTTTCCAGTCAGGCCATCAGGTAATCTCTTTCCTTACCACGAACATACCTGAATTTACTGTTTCATTCCTATTTGAATTCTGTTTGATCCCAGTTTATTTACTTTTTGTGTGCTATTTTATTGCTGTTTGATTGTTTACTGTTTTTTTTGCTGATTGCTATTTGATTGTTTTCATCATTAAATACTAATTTGACTATCGTCCCTTCTTGTGGTCTGGAATGAAAGCTCAGTTCTGCATGATGTAACTCTGCAATAAAACCGCATATGGATAGTCCTAACCCAACTCCACCGTACTCTCTGCTACGGGACTTATCCACCCGGTAAAAAGGCTCTGTTAACTTTTCCAATGCTTCTGGTGGAATTCCCGTTCCCTTATCCTTAACCAGCAGCACCTTCTTCCCTTCCTCTAAGCAGGTTCCCCAACCTATTGTATCCCCTGGACTGCTGGCTTTTATGGCATTGTCCGTTAAATTTATTAGCAGACTCTCCAGCAAATCCTGATCTCCATATAGATAATCAATGTCATTGCAGAAGGTAAGTGTTATATCTGCTGCATTTAATTTATCCGACATGTAATTCCTGGCATTCATAAAAAGCTGTTCTGTCCCTATCCTCTCTCTGGATATTTCAGAATTCCTAAGTACCGCCAACTCCATTAATCGATCCGATATATTGAGCATATGCTTGCTTTCATCCATGATAATTCCTGCTGCTTTTATCTTCTCTTCATTATCGATGGGAGATTTTTGGATGTATTCTGCGAAACCGAATACTGATGTCAGCGGTGTTCTTATTTCATGGGCGAAGTTATCAACAAACTGTTGTTTTCGTAAGGATGCTTCCGCCAATTGTGTGATATGTAATTGGATTTCTTCCGCCATATGGTTAAAACCTTCCGCCATTTCCGTTAATTCATTCCTGCCTTTGATCCTGATTCTATTGTCGTAATCTCCTGCTGCTATCTTCCTAGTCGCAGAAGCTACCAGTAACAAGGGCTGAAAGATCAGGTTTAACACTATCTGGAGACTGATTGCCAAAACTGTTGAAGATATTATACCAATCATTAATAATATCCTTTGCCGCTGCTCCCAGGCCTTAAGGTTTCCCGAAATATCGTGTAGATAAATTAGACCATACTGATTATCAGTACCTGGGATTTCTCCCATTACACGGATATATGTAGCATCCTCTTTCTGGATAAAAGATACTTTTCGCATTCCCGGGTTATTCATTCCCATTTGCATCCCTGTATCACCAAAATTGCTTAAGATTACTCTCCCCTGATATAACACCTCGAGATTGACACCCTGCCTTTTGTAAAAGTCTGCATAGGTCTCATAAAGCGGTGCTATGGAATCTTCATAGGAATTACCCCGTTCGACGATTGCCATCAAATCCTTTCCATAAGTTGAATTAATAAAATAATGCTCGCTCAATCCCCGCTCCTGAATATTGGTTATGTCTGTCCGAAACATTGAATAAGAGATGAAAAATAAACTGCCAAAAAGAATGATCAGAAACAAAACCAAAGTGGTAATAAACGTACGAAATTTCATAGCTGCTCCCCTTAGTGTTACATCTCTTTTGGAAGAGATGTTATTGTATTACTTCATTTTCACAACTCCAATACAATCGCCTCCTTTTCATTTAAATCGATAGCCAATATGAAAACGAGTGATAAGTTATCTTTTGAACTCCTTACCCTCAAGCTAATGTTAAATGCGATATGTATCTAAGTTGTATCCATTTCTATCAATTGTTTAAATCTTTTTGCATATCCAATCGGTACCCAATCTTATACACGGACACAATCTTGTTCTCCCAGTTCAGCTTTTTACGCAGACGCTGTACGTGCAAATCAACCGTACGGCTGTCACCCGTATAATCTCCTCCCCAAACATTTTCATAGATTTTCTCCCGAAACAGGGCAATGTTTTTGTTTCGTATAAAGAATATCAGCATATCGTACTCTTTTACGGTCAGCGCAATTTCCCTGCCCTCCTTGGTAACCGACCTGGAGATGGTATCTATTTCTAGCTCTCCGAAGGTTATTTTTGTTTCACATAGATTGTATCTTCTTAATACCGCTTCTACCCGGGCTAATAATTCAATCATTTCAAAGGGCTTTACAATATAATCATCCGCACCAAGTTTTAATCCCTTTACTTTTTCTAAAACGGAGGACTTGGCAGTAAGAAATATGATCGGAATATTTTTTGGTCTTATATATTCAGCAAGTTCGTACCCATCTATTTCAGGCAGCATGATATCCAAAAGTATTAAATCGTATTTGTCTTTATCAATCTTCTCTACTGCGGCTGCCCCATTATATGCGCATACGCAGGAATAACCTGCTTGAGTCAGGTTGGCGTAAAGTAAAAATGCAATGTTCTTTTCATCTTCAACAATTAAAATATTAATCATGGCATGTCCTATCTTGTTTTTTTATTTTGAACCTTATTTGATGCTTTTTTAAAATTTGGCTCTTATGTTGGGTAATTATAGATGATGAAACTATATTTGTAAACTTCTTGGTAATATTATACTATCAAATAAATCTGTTAATTTGCGCAAGGATATTGATAAGCTTTCTCTATTGGGTTAGTAATTCTAACATGTTTATTTGTCAACCCCTGAATATTTTACTATCGGACGGCGATACCTTTTATAAAAAAGAATAAGCCGTTCAGAACCTAAGCAAATTCTGAATCTTAGATCCTGTAACGACTATTGTCAATTTGTATTCAAGATGTGAACCCGCATATTTATATGTGGCTATCCCTGCGAATAATTGCTGCTCTATATAAAAACATAGATCCTATTTGTTCTTATGGGATTAAATCTATTATTATCTTTTTACATTCCTGTCAATAAAATGCTTCCTTTGAAGCTAGTTCCAACAAATAATATCTAGCTAGTAAAACGCCTTGTTTTGCTATAGAATACTTTGTGGGTCCTCTCCGTTTTCCACCACGCGGAGACCAACTTAAGGTATCATAAACATCAATTGTACCTGATTGCATTTGCTTTTTACAATACGGACACTCCATAAAAATCACTCTCCTTTTAGTATATTCCTCCTATTTATTATTTCTATTTATTATTTTTATTTATTATTTGTCATTGTTCTGTTAAATCCTGTTAACATTACTGTATTATTAGACTGGAAAGAAATCTTGAAATCGTAGAAGCCATGATCGTGCTAGTTTAATGTCAGAAGCATCTCATATTGATCCACAGTATTTGCAAAACCTGCCTCCAACAGAAAGCTCTTCATACCTGTATCTCTGCTGTCCACATTAAGGACAGCGATTTTAGTTTCATCCGTTTGGTTCATCAACCCTGCCATAATACTGCCTGCAATTCCTCTTCGTCGATAGGGTCGATCCACTGCAATCTGAGCTATGTCACCGGTTCTTTTATCGATCACGCCATAGCCTGCTATCACTCCGTCAATCCTTACAACACAATACCGAAAGGCCTCTCCCAGTGCTTTAACTGACGCCGCCGAATTCTGCCAGGAAGGACTATAATCCCAAAAGCTAGTACAAAGCTCCTGCTCAGCCTCGTCCATTCTGTCAAGTACCGCAACCTCCCAGCTAACACTTGATCGATATAAATTCTTGTCCCTATGAAAACAAGCAAATTCTCTCACCACCTCAAACCCTTGCTTTTTATATAATTGGAAGGCCGAGGTATTTGTTTGGAGCACTTCCAGCAGATACTGTTCTACACCCTTTTCTTTCAGCAAGGTCTTAAGATAAAACAGGTTATTACTGGTTATCCCCTGCTTTCTGTATTCACCAATAACTCCTGTTCCCAGATCGTAAACTGTTGCTTTGCCATTCCAGTCACGAAAACCATTCAGAACAAAGCCTGCCAAGCGCTCACCCTGAAAGGCACCGATCGAAAGACCCGGGTCATAGCCTCTTCTTTGCAGCATGGCCTCAAATTTCCACATTGGCATGTCGAGTTTAATCTGGTAATCCGAAAAGGCTTCGACAAAGGCTTCCTGTAATACTTCTATCCTTATATTCTCTAACGTCTTATATTGAAACATCGTTCCTCCAACCTTCTTATCTTCTTAATGTAACTGCAAAGTATGCCCCACTACCCGAATCTATAATGTTATCCTGTAGTATAGAATACTTGTATATACCTCGTAAACAAGATATTTCTCCCGCTCATTTAAGTCCTTTGTATTAAGCAACTTTTCTGTGTTTGCTGTAAATTCTTTGATAGCCAAGGAGTCAGCAGAATTCATTACTTCTGATACAAGAAGATTAACAATAGGCTTAATACGCTTCACTTTCTGCTGACTTAACAGGCGTATAAAATCCAAATCATCGGTTGACTGATACGCAGCATATAGATCTGAGGCATATTTTTCGGTATATGCCCCGTCTATGCCATCGGAATATTGATCGAAAAGTGATGTTATCTGTGAGTCTGTGCTTGTTGTGCTCGTATCAACTTCTGCCTTAACCTCGCTTACAGATTTGCCACCTGTGCTGCCTTCACCTAATAAGCAAAGAAATAATAGCATTAATAAAGATATTCGTCTATTTATCTTTTTCAAAGACGCTCCTCCTAACTCTGCAATTTTTCTTTAGTATATCATATATGTAAGAAATTTTGTGTATATATTTTCCAGGTTTTCTGTTATAATGCCGTTTTTATCCTAACCCATGTATTGCGATATGTTTTTCACAGGAAATGCAGATATTTGGTATCCTTCTATTGAAAAAAGTATCAGAGTATGGTAAATTAAGTTAGTAGCAACTAACCTGGTGCAAGGAGATAATTATATGAGCGAAATTTTTATACTTCCAAATGGCAAAAAGCTAGAATACAAGGTATATGGTAATAATGATGGTTATCCTATTGTGAGTTGTCACGGGCTTGCTGGTTCTGTATTCACCGATGGTATGGATGAACTTCTGAAAGGACTCCCTCTTCGATACATCCTTATTGCACGTCCAGGTTATGGCCGTTCGGATTTCTTCCTGTTAAAGAATATTGCGGAGTGGCCAGAAATAATCAAACCGCTTTTAGAGTATTTGAATATTAATACCTTTGATGTAGTAGGTATATCCGCGGGAGCAGCTTATGCTTATGCTACTGCTGCCGCTTTGCCTGATCAAGTAAACAATGTATATATTAATAAAGGGCTTGGCGCTGTTTACAAGCCGGAAGTTCTATCTCTATATCCGGCTGAGGTTCAGCAAGAGCTTACTGTCTATCAGAACGATTCCTTGGAGAACATCGCTGCCTTACTCTGGCAAACATATATGTCTCAGTTAACAGAAGAATAAAAAACTGCCCTATATCAGGGATTCCATCGTGGGTGGTTGTATGGGAATGGCTGCCTGCGGAAAGTTAGAGTACATGGATTGGGGTTTTCCTATTGAAGCTGTCAAGCAACCAGTGGTACTGTATCATTGCCGGGACGACCAGGAAGTTCCTTTCACAATGGCTGAACAAACGATGAAATATCTAGATAATGCAGAAATGGTGGTCCATGATACCGGTGGACATATGTCAGAGGAATTAATGATGGATATGATGAATCGGATTATAGCTCGCTAT
>JAEWMZ010000110.1 GCA_023392995.1 Bacillota bacterium | reverse complement strand
ACACTTCCCTCCACCACTAATTTTCCTTGATGAAGCATACCAATACTATCACAAATACGCTCCACGTCCGATAGGATATGAGTCGAAAAAACGATTGTGGTTTTCGCCTTCGCCAGGGAAAGGATATCCAAAATCTCTTTTCTTCCGACAGGATCAAGGGCAGATGTGGGCTCATCGCAGATCAGCAGCTTTGGTTCACCAAGAAGTGCCTGGGCGATTCCCAGCCGCTGCTTCATCCCCCGGGAGAACCCACGAATTCTGCGGTTCACTCCCTCCAGTCCCACCAAATGGAGCAGCTCCTTCGTTCGCTCTGCGATCAGATTCTTGTCTAACCCACTGACTTCTCCGCATAGTTTTAGATATTCCTTTGGGTTCATATATCCATAAAACTCTGGAACATCCGGGAGATACCCGATATAGCGATTTGTCTTCGTATTTCCGTAACACACCTTCTCACCCAAGATGCGAATTTCTCCCTGATCTGCTGCCAAAAATCCAAGGATCATCTTCATGGTAGTCGTTTTTCCAGCTCCATTTTTTCCAATAAAACCAAAGACACAATGCTCCGGCACTGAAAAGGACAGTTCATTGATAACCTCCAATGTACCAAAACGCTTTGAAACCTTCTTTAACTCTAATATATCCATACTTCTACTCTTCTCCCTTTCCAACTGTAAAGTAAAGAATAGGTCCGATAAACTCTAAAAACACGACTAGAATGACCCAAAGTACACGATTGCCAAAGCGATACTTATTATGCTTTAATACATGTACTAACGCAGTAAGCATTAAAGCTAATTGCAGCAGCGCCAAGGGTATTATAAAAGGTAAGTATTGCATTATGCTTTCCATATATATGTCCATGCCCTCCGAATGCACCATTCTCTTGAAAAGTACGGCATGGACTTGTTCCCCCCTTCTTCACAAATTCTATTTTTTTGATTCCATATATTAACTAGTGGTTCTCAATCTGTTTGGGCTTATTTTACGTAATGCTCTACTTGCTTTTTCATATGAATAAATCGCTCCTCTTTTTCCAAAACAACAAATATTGGATTATGAAGAATCAGATTGATTAAATCCTTCCAAACCGCCTTTGAGCTCCTGGGCATCTCAGTGTCTTCAATCACGTTGATTAGATATTGATCCAGCCTATCAAAAATTCGATTTCCATGTAAGGAAAATGCACCGTGGTTGGATTTTAATATAAGTTCTGTATATTGTTCCAGAGCATTTAAGGCCTCTTCTGTATTCCCAAGTGTGATATAATTCATCGCAGCAGACAGATGAATCTGAATTAACATCACAGGATGCAGTTCCTCTACCTCGAATAGCTTTCCTAGAGCGACGAACAGCTCATAGTAAGACTTCATTTTTTCCGGCTGTCCCGCATACATGGTTAGATAATCCGTAGCTGCTCCAAGCATGGTAACTAAATTCATATAGGTATAGCCCTGAAGGTATTCTATTGCCTTCTGCTGATCCCCTTTCATCTGATAGGCTTTTACCAGAATACTTTCCTCCGGCATGGGTAATTCCTTTATATTTTCAAGAATATCAATTGCTTCTGTGGGCTGCTGAAGCATAATATGGCATACAGCCTGCATCTTTAATGCCAGCTTTGCCATGGCAACCTCCTCACAATTTTTCTCAATTCTTTCATAAAGCTTCAACACCTTTTCAATTACCGGAACTATCTCTTCTTTATTTCCCGCTGCACTGGAATGATTCATTAAGAGCAGTCCCATTTTGTTTTGCAGCTCCCAGCAGGAAAAATATTTCTTAATATAACCCTCGCATTCTTCATATACCTGGGCAAATGGCTTTTCCGCAAAATCCTTCGCCAACCGCTGGTACAACTTTCTTATTTCTTCTTTGTTCATCTGGGGTTCATATCCTACTAATTGATCAATGGTGATATCAAAATATGCCGCCAGCTCCGGTAAAAGTAGAATATCGGGGTAGCTTTGCTCCGACTCCCATTTGGATACCGCGGGCTTTGAAACACCCAGGTGATTCGCCAGTTCCTCCTGGGTAATTCCTTTTTCCTTCCGGTGAGCTGCGATCACTTTGCCAATCTGAATTGTTCTCATAATGACCCCTACTTTCTTTTTTAATTGTGTATTTCTACTTATCATTCTAATCAGAATACCCTCAAGTTACAATGGAGCCTCAGTAGATTTATATTAATTTAATTAACCAACGGTTAACTCAAGTTATTTCTCACCAAACACATCCCATTGTTACTAGAATCTGTCCTTAACAAGAATCAAAAGGTGATATACAGATCCTTTGTCTGTGGAGGCTATGCCGCTCCAAAGGAAGGCTGAATACCAAAGGAATTGACAGATGATCGTCAGAAGATTGACATCGACTATTTGAAATCATACAATGAAAAGGAATAAATATGTCCAAGGTGTTTGATTCATATCAATCTGCCAGAGCAACCACTATAAAAGGAGCTTAAATTATGATCGATAAATTAACAAACGGAACGCTAACAAGAATATTGATTTTTTTGGAAATACTAATTAATTTAGTATGCTATCAATTCCTCCCAAGTAATGTTGGAGTTCATTTTGACAGTTCAGGAGCTATTGACGGGACAATGCCAAAGCTTCTATTCCTATTTCTCCTTCCGGTGATTACGTTACTGTTGAACATTTATTTTAAAAAAGTGAATCCATATGCTCAGATGAAAGCAACATTGATCGCTGTTGTTCTCTTTATCGCAAACCTTGTTACTTTATATATAAATTTAAAATAATGTAATACCGAACTTTCGGCCGCTATTTTTCTGTTAATTTTATTTTTATCATAATAATGTCACAAATATATCTTATTCTTCTATAATAATCATTCTTAATAAATCTTTCTTAATAGCGTTACTTAATGGCGCTTCTTAATAGTATTACTTAATAACTTTACTTAATGATGTTATTTAATGATGCTATTTATGATGCTATTTTATAACGTTATTTACTACAGTAAACCATATACCCCATATACTAAGGAGGTCTGCCGCTTGAAATCAACATGGATTAACTCTATACTGCTCCTATTCCTCTTAACTGCTATCGCAGGTAGCTCAATGACCGGTTATTCCATTGTCCAAGCGCAAGCCAGTGAGACCGCAACCTTTCGAATCCTTGCTACCGGTGATCTGCACGGGCAAACGACTTCCTATGACTATGAAACTGATCTCCCCGCCACGAATAACGGCTTAAGCAAAATCGCGACCCTCGTTGATCAAAACCGAAGGGCTCTCGGTGAGGATAATGTGCTATTAGTGGATTCGGGCGACTTTTTATATGACTATACGACCAATTACTTTTATAACCAATACAACTCTGAGGTTCAGCCCATCCTGAAGGCTATGAACCTAATGCGGTATGATTCTATAACCCTGGGTAATCATGAATTTGACTATCCCTGGGAATACTTAAAGCGCCAATTAACAGAATCCGGTCTGTTTGACAAGGTGGTGGTCTCTAATACCTTTTGGCATGACAGTGGAGAACCGGTATTTGCGCCGTCAAAGATCATTACAAAGAATGTTATAACCACCCAGGGCAATCAGGTTACGGTCAGGATCGGTGTGATCGGCTCCACTACCAATAGTATCTCAACCCGGAGAGGTGATTATGTAAACCTCATCGATGCGGCTAATAACTATAAAAGCATTGTTGCTGAGGCAACTCGATTAAAGTCCAGCCAAGCTGCTGATATCGTTATCGTACTGCTGCATGGAGGTATTGGAAGTCCAACAAATACGCAGGGCGATAATATTGGATATGCGTTAACACAAACCGGCACCATTGATGCCATTGTTACCGGGCATACCCATGAGATATTTCCAGATGCCACAAACTCCAGGCTGGCCGATAAAGGTATTAACCAACAGACCGGCTGCATTAACGGTGTTCCTGTTGTTGCAACAAAAAGCCATGCCGCGCTGTTGGGTTCCATTGACCTTTCCTTATCCATCTCCCCCAACGGTCAGATCTCAATCTCAGGAGGAGGCAGTAAGGTTTCTTACATTACTTCTTCTATAAAAGAGAATACCGATATCCTGTCCATGTGGAAACCTTATCAGCTTCAATTAAAGTCTGGCGCGGATCGTACCACCTACCCGGTTAAAAAGGGTGTGGCTTATCATAACTATGACACTGTGGTGCAGGACAGTAATCTCTTTCAGTTATATAACAATGCCAAGATTGCCTACGGTCTGGCTTACATCGAAGAATATCTTCCTCAATATAAGACCCTGCCTGTTATTGCCTGTACACGAAACCTACTGGATTCCAATGAGCCCTCTCTTTGGATGGAGGATACCCTTTCCTCAAGTAAGATTTCGAGATTACTCTCCGAGTCCTCCTCTGTCAGACCCTCCGGCTACACTCAGCTCTATCTTCTGTCAGGCAGACAACTGAGGGAATGGCTGGAATACAGCGCACGGATCTATGCTGTCTCCGGTACCACCTTTTTGAATACGATCAAGACCTACGTCAAGGCTAATCCAGCGGTGTCAACCTTACTGGCAGAAGACTTTACTTACCGTTGGAACTCTCAATACATCTTCGACGGTATTTCCTATCAGATTGACTTAACTAAGAAGTCCCGCTATTCCCCGGAGGGCTCTCTGACCAGCTCACTCAATCGTAGAATTAGAAACCTGACCTATAACGGGGCTGCCATTACTGACACGCAGCAATTCGTTCTTGTTTCAGATAGTGGCTTACCGGCACTGTCCCTGTTGCCGAAGGAGGGTACTGATTCCATAAAGCCTGTCGTTGACAACGCTACCGGCAAATCCATCACACTGTCTTATATCCGAAACTTAAGCGCCTTTGGACCAGTCGCTATACGTGCTGATCATAACTGGTGCTTATCCGCAGACCAAAACTACTCCT
>JAEWMZ010000109.1 GCA_023392995.1 Bacillota bacterium | reverse complement strand
CAATCAAGTGCCACAAGAAATTCACAGCTCAGGTTTACGTTTTAACAAAAGAAGAAGGTGGACGTCATACTCCTTTCTTCAACAACTACAGACCTCAGTTCTACTTCAGAACAACTGACGTAACTGGCGTTTGCAATCTTCCTGCAGGTGTAGAGATGTGTATGCCTGGCGATAACATTGAGATGAATATCGAATTAATTCATCCAATCGCTATGGAGCAAGGTTTAGGCTTCGCTATCCGTGAAGGTGGAAGAACAGTAGGTTCCGGTAAGGTTGCTACTATTATTGAATAATTTTTGCGAAAGCAAATATAATCAGGCTGCTGCACGAAAGTGCAGCAGCCTTTTGTAATTGTATTACGAAGCTGGCATATTTAGAAAAGAATTGTGTTCTAGGTATCATTTATGGGGAATATTTATTATGTTGAGCCCTAAAGGACACGAAAGATTAAGCCGATATAAGTTAAGTAGGTATACCGGTGGATCAGAAATTCCCGAAAGACATCATATTTTTGATAAAGAAGCTCATAAAAGAGCATAAAATCAAACTTTTGAAAATTTCCTTTGAAAAAATCGAATATTATGTATATAATATATTCGTATATGTTTAAGTTGCCGAAGATTGGAAGAAAATAATAATATACATCTACCCGATTTCGTGATCATTAGTTGTAATCTCGGCAGAAGTCAATGGAAGTTACTTGTTCGTGCAGATGCATGAAAAGGAAAGGAGATATATTATGTTAGGCAGTGATATCGGTATCGATTTAGGAACAGCCAGTGTATTAGTTTATATAAAGGGTAAGGGAGTTGTATTAAAGGAGCCATCGGTGGTTGCTTTTGACAGAGACTCTAATAAAATAAAAGCAATTGGTGAAGAGGCAAGATTGATGCTCGGAAGAACTCCGGGAAATATTATAGCAGTTCGCCCTTTAAGACAGGGTGTTATTTCGGATTATACAGTAACAGAAAAGATGCTGAAATATTTTATACAGAAAGCGGTTGGCAAGCAAAGATTCAGAAAGCCAAGGATTAGTGTCTGCGTTCCCAGCGGTGTTACTGAAGTTGAGAAGAAAGCTGTGGAAGATGCAACTTATGCAGCAGGGGCAAGAGAGGTTTCTATCATTGAAGAACCAATTGCTGCTGCAATTGGAGCAGGCATTGATATCTCCAGACCTTGCGGTAATATGATCGTTGATATCGGTGGTGGTACCACTGATATTGCTGTAATCTCTTTAGGAGGTACCGTAGTAAGCACATCCGTTAAGATTGCAGGGGATGATTTTGACGATGCTATCGTCAGATATATGAGAAAGAAGCATAATCTTCTGATTGGTGAAAGAACCGCAGAGGATATTAAGATAAAGATTGGTTCTGCCTATCGCAGACCGGAGTCCATCTCCATGGAAGTAAGAGGACGTAATCTGGTAACAGGTCTTCCAAAGACAATTGCTGTTACATCAGAAGAGACAGAAGAGGCGTTAAAGGAAACTACTTCACAGATTGTGGAAGCGGTACACAGTGTATTAGAGAAGACGCCTCCGGAACTGGCTGCAGATATTGCGGACAGAGGTATTGTATTAACCGGCGGTGGATGCCTGTTATATGGACTGGAGCAGTTAATCGAAGAGAAAACTGGAATTACAACCATGACAGCGGAAGATCCTATGACCGCTGTAGCAATTGGCACAGGTAAGTTTGTGGAATTCCTTTCCGGTAAGAGAGATTAATAGGTATTATTAGCAATAATAAGTATGACAACGAATGAGATATAGATGGATTTACGTCAGGTAGATCTGTTTTTCATAGGCAAAAGAAATGTGCAAATTGCAGGAAAGAGGTTGATTGTATGGTAAGAGGTCTGTATACAGCTTATACGGGAATGGCAAATGAACAGAAAAGGCTGGATATCATCTCCAATAATCTTGCAAATGCTGCTACTACCGGCTATAAAGTACAAAATGTAACAAGCCAGTCCTTTGATGATTTACTTACGATTAAAGTAAAGGATTCATCAGAAGCATTTAATGACCGACCGATTGGTTCCATGAGTCTGGGCGTCAAGCTTGGAGAAACTTATACGGATCAAACACAAGGTTCTCTTAGACAGACACAGAATGTCTATGATTTTGGTCTGGAAGGCAAAGGCTTTTTTACAATGGAAGTGACGGATAAAGCAGGAAATGTAAGCACACAATACACACGAAATGGTTCGTTTACCATGACAAAGGATGGTCAGCTCGTGGATGAGGATGGAAATCACCTGATGGGTGAAAGCGGAGAAATCACAATTCCAACCGATGCAGTTAATGTAGTCGTTGATGGAACGGGTGCGATCTACGCGGATAATGTATACTTGGATACCTTAAAAATATCAGATTTTGAAGATTATGATTACTTAACTAATGTAGGTGATACAAGATACAAGGCTCTGGAAGGAGCGGTTGAAGCAGTCGGAACCGGTTCCATAAGACAGGGCTATTTAGAACAATCCAATGTAAACGTAGTATCACAAATGGTAAATATGATCAATATCACGAGAGCCTATGAAGCAAACCAGAAAATGATAACATCAATAGATAAAACGCTTGATCTGGCAGCGAATTCGGTTGGCCGTGTTTAGGGAATGATTTGGAGGAATAGCTTATGATGAGAGCGTTATGGACAGCGGCGTCCGGAATGACAAGTCAGCAAACCAATGTTGATGTTATATCGAATAATTTGGCAAATATTAATACGACAGGATATAAGAAACAAACAGCAGAATTTAAATCGCTGTTGTATCAAACCATTCAGGAGAAGTCAACGGATAATAATGGAGAACCGAAGCCGTCCGGTATTCAGGTAGGTCTTGGTGTTCGTAATTCTGCTATTTCAACCCAGTACACGCAAGGGACTATTTCCGAGACAGGGAATGATACTGACTTTGCCATTAGCGGAAAAGGATTTTTCGTCGTACAAACCTTTGACGGGGAAGAGGTATATACCCGTAATGGTGCCTTCCAGTTTTCTCGTGGTGCGGAGGGGATGACCCTATCCACGGCAGAAGGATATACAGTTCTTAATACTGAGAGGGAACCTATTGTATTAGATGATATCTATAATCCAGCTGATATCACCGTCAACGAATACGGGGAGCTCTATTATACAGATAAAGCAACCGCTGCATCGCCTGCAGCTACTGGAGATGGAGAAGAAACAGAAGCGAATCAGGAGGCGCAGAACCAAGCAATTCCCCTTGGTATTCGTATCGGTGTCGTTCAGTTTAACAATCCCAATGGTCTGCATAAGCTTTCGGATAATTTGTTGAAAAGTACAGACGCTTCAGGAGAGGTACGAATGGAGGCCGAGGATGGGTCATTAAAAACCAGTACGATTAAATCGAAGTGTTTAGAAGCTTCCAACGTACAGACCGTAGATGAAATGGTGAACTTAATTGTGGCTCAAAGAGCTTATGAAATGAATTCGAAGGTTATCACTGCCTCAGACGAGATGCTGAAGCAGGCGAATAATCTACGTTAATTAGAAGGAGGGAATAGATATGAGTATTTCAATTGGCTCTGATTCACCCTACTTTGCAAATATGTTAAGTAATACAGGTAAGGCAGATAGCATTACCTCCACGTTAACAAATAGTTCAGCCTCAGACGAAGAATTAATGGAGGCTTGCAAGAGTTTTGAGTCCTATTTATTGGAACAGGTCTTTAAAGGTATGGAGAAGACCGTGATGAAGGATGAGGATGAGAAAGAGAACGACTATCTGGCTCAGTTTGGTGACATGCTTTATGAAAAATATGCTGAGGATACTGCTGAAAATCAGAGTGTAGGGATTGCGCAGATGCTTTATGACTCTATGAAACGCAATTCATAACCTGTTCTTAGCTTCATCCTAATTATAAGCTGGTTCATAAAGGATATCATCTCCTTAAGAATAGAACTTTTGAATAAGACCAATCAAGTCATTTCAATCCGAAGTCCAAAGAAAAAGGAACTGGTTGGAATGACTTTTTCGTTTATAAATAAAAGAACAGTATAGTCAGCCTTGATGGAGCTTGCAATTAATACGATTACGGAGGAACTTATGGCAGAATTGGTGGAAGGATATATTGAGCGGGTTATATACCGAAATGATGACAACGGCTATACGGTACTCAGTCTTCAGATGGAGGAAGAGGAATTAACCTGCGTGGGTAGTTTTCCATTTATCAGTGAGGGTGAGTTTATCCATGCCAAAGGCAGCTATACAGAACATGCCGTATATGGTCAGCAGTTTCTGATCGAAAGCTATGATGTAAAGCAGCCAGAAGATCTATTCTCTGTTCAGAGGTACCTGGGTTCCGGTGCGATTAAGGGAGTCGGCGAGGCACTGGCAGCAAGGATAGTGAAAAAGTTTAAGCTGGATACTTTTCGCATTATAGAAGAGGAGCCGGAGCGTCTCGCGGAAATAAAAGGTATCAGTGAGCGTATGGCAAAGGATATTTATCAGCAGTTTGAGGAAAAGAGGGACATGAGAAATGCGATGATGTTCCTGCAACAATATAATATCACAGGGAATCTGGCGGTAAAGATATTTTCCGAATATGGACCCAGGATGTATGATATTCTGAAGGAAAACCCTTATCGGCTAGCGGAGGACATTGCGGGAGTGGGCTTTAAAACCGCAGATGAGATTGCCAAAAGAGCAGGAATTAACAGTGACTCTGCTTATCGGATTAAGGCGGGGATTCTCTATGTGCTTTTGCAAGCCAGTGGTGAAGGGCATGTATATCTACCGGAGCAGGAGCTGCTCGCAAGGTCGAAGGCTTTGCTATTTGCGGATCAGGATATGGTTTTAAAGCAGCTGAATGAATTAATGCTGGAGAAGAAGGTTATTATAAAAGATGAGGAAGAGTCAAGGCTAATTTATTCCTCTGTATACTATTATATGGAGCTGAATATTGCCCGGATGCTCCATGACCTGAATATCAGGTATGACATTTCAGGTCAAAGCTTACGACATAGAGTAACATCAATTGAGGAACAGTTTAAGATAGAGCTTGAGGAACAACAAAGAACAGCAGTTACGGAAGCAGCAGGGAATGGCTTACTGGTTGTTACTGGTGGCCCGGGAACAGGAAAAACAACAACAATTAATACAATCATCAAATTCTTTGAATCCGAGGGTATGGATATCTTGCTGGCGGCGCCTACCGGAAGAGCAGCCAAAAGGATGACGGAAACCACTGGCTATGAGGCGAAGACAATTCATCGCTTATTGGAACTTTCCAAGATGAGTGACGACGGAGAAAATCGTTTCTCCTTTGAGAGGAATGAAACAAATCCGCTGGAAACGGACGTACTCATAATCGATGAGATGTCCATGGTGGATATCAGTTTAATGCATGCATTATTAAAGGCGGTTTCCATAGGCACTAGGTTAATATTAGTGGGAGATGTCAATCAGTTGCCAAGTGTGGGACCGGGGAATGTACTAAGGGATGTAATTAACTCACATAGCTTTAATGTGGTAAAGCTCTCTAAAATTTTCCGCCAAGCAGCAGACAGCGATATTATTGTCAATGCCCATAAAATCAACGACGGCGAGCATATTCGCCTGGATAATAAAAGCAAGGATTTCTTTTTTCTTAAGCGGGAGGATTCCAATGTAATTGCAGCTGTTATGGTGAATTTGATTAAAAATAAGCTTCCGAACTATGTCAATGCCAGACCCTTTGACATACAGGTATTAACACCGATGCGAAAAGGAGAGCTGGGAGTGGATCGTTTAAATCAAATACTCCAACAGGCATTAAACCCTCCGGGGAAAGAGAAGAAGGAAAAGGAATACCATGATATAAGATTTCGTGAGGGTGACAAGGTAATGCAAATCAAAAATAACTACCAGATCGCTTGGGAGATAAGAAATCAGTTTGGTATTGTAGCCCAGAATGGGACCGGTGTATTCAACGGTGATGCGGGTGAAATTAAGGAGATTAATCTATTCTCAGAGCATGTTCTGGTGGAATTTGATGATAACCGCTTGGTGGAATATAGCTTCAGTCAATTGGATGAGCTGGAATTGGCTTATGCAGTTACAATTCACAAGTCCCAGGGCAGTGAATATCCAGCTGTCATTTTGCCGGTGTTGGATGGCCCCAGATTATTATTTAACCGGAATCTTTTATATACTGCGGTCACAAGAGCAAAAAGCTGTGTTACGATCGTTGGAAGTGATTCTATGCTACAATTTATGATAGATAATAAGAGTGAGCAGAGCCGGTATTCTGGTCTGTGCCAGCGGATTAAGGAATTAAGATAGGCGTATTGGGAGAGCAATTGCAAGCAAGTCAATAAAAGGAAGCTTGATAAAATTGGTGACCCTATGTATAATGTTCTTACTGAGTTAAATAAATGAATAATTGGTTAGGGTATCTTAAAAGCTGCAATGAGTTTTTGAATCCCCTGATGGAAAATGAGTTGAAGTAAGAAATGAGAAAGATTAAAATTGTGAAAGAAAGCTAAAAATGAAAACGAATTGGATTTGGAGGAGATAGCGTGGCAGACACAACATTAGTAATCATGGCAGCGGGAATGGGTAGTAGATTTGGTGGTATCAAACAGCTTGAGCCGGTTGGCCCCAGTGGTGAGATTATCATGGATTATTCTATCTATGATGCGATGAGAGCAGGATTTAATAAGGTTGTATTTATTATACGCAAGGACTTGGAGAAGGATTTCAAAGAGATCATTGGTAATCGTATTGAAAAATTAATTAAGGTAGAATATGTATTCCAAGAGCTGGATCAACTTCCGGAAGGGTTTAGTAAGCCTTCTGAGAGAACCAAGCCCTGGGGAACAGGACAGGCAGTGCTATGCTGTAAGGACATTGTAAAAGAGCCTTTTGCAGTTATTAATGCGGATGATTA
This sequence comes from Bacillota bacterium, assembly GCA_023392995.1. Taxonomy (GTDB): domain Bacteria; phylum Bacillota; class Clostridia; order Lachnospirales; family Lachnospiraceae; genus Mobilitalea. The sequence continues at coordinate 15,054 of JAEWMZ010000109.1, read as the reverse complement.
TTATGGTAAGGAAGCATTTAAAATCGTATATGATTTCCTTGCTAATCCTTCCTATAAGAGTAATCAATACTGTATGGCAGGATTTATCTTAGGAAATACCTTAAGTGAAAACGGTGCGGTTACCCGTGGCGTATGTAAAGCAAATGAAGCTGGAAAGCTCGTTGATATCGTTGAAACAGCAGGAATCGTACCGGAGGGAGACCATGCTGTTGCAAAGAACAATGAGGGTGAGGATATTACGATTGACTTGCAAAGTGTAGTATCCATGAATATGTGGGGCTTTAAACCGGAGCTTTTCGGATATTTAGAAACTGGATTTGTAGCATTTTTATCCGAGCTGGGAGAGAATGAGTTGAAAAAAGAATATCTTCTTCCGACTAAGGTGGGTGAACTTGTTCATGCAAATGAGGTGGAAGTATCCGTATTAACAACAAAAGATCGTTGGTTTGGAGTAACCTATAAAGAGGATAAGGAAGTAGTAGTTAATTCAATTCAGGCGTTGATTGATAAAGGCGACTATCCTCAGAAATTATTCGCATAGGGTAGTTAGGAAAAATTGCTTCAAGAAATACTTGATATCATATATCCGGTAAGATGTCCCCTGTGTGGTGAAATAGTTGTTCCCAAGGGGAATAAGATATGTCCTGACTGTAAGGGGAAGCTGCCATATATTCGTGAACCGCGGTGTATGAAGTGCAGCAAGCCCTTAGAGCAGGAGGAGAAGGAATACTGCAGCGACTGTGAGAGAAAAGCATACCAGTTTGATAAGGGCTATGCGATTTGGAGCTATAATGACAAGATGAAGCAGTCCATTGCTAACTTTAAGTATCATAGCAAGAAGGAATATGCAGAGTTTTATATTGAAGAGATCATTGAAAACTATATCGATAAGATAAGCAGAATGCGTGTGGATACTATTGTACCGATACCGATTCATCGCAGCAAGCTTTTAGAGCGAGGGTATAATCAGGCGGATTTACTTGCGAAAGGAATCGGCAAAAAGACTGGTATTCCAGTAATCTCTGATTTACTGTTGCGAAGTAAAAAAACAGTGCCGCAGAAGGGCCTAAGTGATGTGGAGCGGCTTAAAAACCTTACAGGCGCATTTGGGTGGAATGAGGCTGCGGCAAGAAGATTTAACCATCCGATTGATCGTGTTTTGCTGGTCGATGATATCTATACTACGGGCAGTACAATGGAAGCCTGCAGCAGAATCTTAAAAGCACAAGATGTTTCTGCAGTTTATTTTATCGTATTATGCATAGGAAAAGGTTATTAGGTGAGTTCGATACCTAAGCTTAATTACAAAGGAGGGGAATTATGGAAGTCAGAAACTGTAAGAGTTGTGGTAAAATATTTAATTATATATCTGGACCTCCTCTGTGTGCCACTTGCCTGGCTGCTCTGGATGCCAAATTTGAAGATGTGAAAGAGTACATCTATGATCATCCGCGGGTAGGGATTCAGGAAGTAGCGGAAGTAATGGAAGTTAGTATACCTATTATCAAGCAATGGATCCGGGAAGAAAGACTCTCTTTTGCAGAGGATTCCATGATTGGACTGGAATGCGAAGGCTGCGGTGTGACGATAAAGACCGGGCGCTTCTGCAAGGCCTGCAAAGATAAATTAGCGAAGGGACTTACGAACCTGTATCCAACAGATAAGCCAGCACAGCAACAAAATAGGGACTCAAAAGAGAGTCCCAAGATGCGTTTTTTAGATAAGAATGCCAATCGTAGAGATTTGTAATAAACGAATAGAAGCAGGTATTATTTTGTTAACTGGATTCCATCTTCGGTTATAGAGATAGTACCTGCTTTGTATAATTTGCCAATGGCTCTTTTGAAAGCGTTTTTGCTTAGCTTAAATTCTGCTTTGATTTCTTCGGGAGAGGAATTATCGCAATATGGAAGGGAGCCACCCGCAGCTTTTAATTTGGTTAAAACGAGGTCAGAATCTGCGTCCATTTGCAGATGGGACTTATCCCTCAAGCTTAGGTTAAGCTTTCCATCCTCACGAACACTAATAACACGTGCTGAAACTGTATCACCAATTTTAAGAGCAGGGTAAAGTTCGTTCTTAGGAATCATGCCGGAGTATTTGTTATCCACAGCAACAAAGACACCGAAGGTATCGATGGAATCATATACAATGCCGGTTACCTGATCATCCTTTTTGTAATTGGACTCCGTGGAAAGAAGGTCATAAACCTTCATGGTTGCACAGAGACGATTGCTTTTATCTGTGTAAAGAGATACCAGAACCTGATCTCCTTCCTCAACCTTTGAGGTTTGCTCTTTGTAAGGCAGAAGCAAGTCCTTCATTAAACCCCAATCCAAAAAAGCACCGATGGAGCTGACATCTTTCACTTTTAATACGGCCAGCTCGCCAATCGTAAGCGGAACCTTAGAGGTTGTGGCAATCTCACGATCTTCGGAATCCTTATAGATAAATACGTTTAATTTATCATCTAATCCGGTGCCTTCCGGTACTTCTCTTAAAGGAAGAAGAATGGTATGCTTTGCATCTCCTCCCGATTCACTTAGATATAAACCAAAGTCTGTTTTCTTAACTACTTCCAGTGTCTGATATTTTCCTAATTCTATCATAATTTAGTCCTTTCTGCATCGAGATCCTATTGGTGATTGGAAGCGAAAAAGAATGTTCCTGAAATCGCTTTACAATTACCAAAATATCCCCGTAAATTCGTGGTTCACATATCCTTATTTATTCTGGCCTTGGCGGAACTCTACAATAGCATAGGGATTGTGCTGTTCATCAGCCAGTGAAATAGTATAGTTATTATTATGAAGGGAAAGCAAAGGAATTATTACTTTTCCCAGAGTTGCCTGTGCACGGTATTCAACCCGCATGCTCTGCACAATAAAGTCATCCGGAAGATATTCCTCAGCCAGCTTTATATACTGACCGTTATTCACATGCTCATAGGAATCAATATTGGCCTTGGTAACAAAAAAAGGCTCCAATGCTTCATATTGCTCCGGGAAATCAATTTTTCGATGCTCGTATTCCATAGGATAAGCCGGTTCAAAGCCATAGCCGGAGGTAGCGGCGTAGTCTTTTGGAATGCGCGCCGGTTTACCAGATATGGTATCCATATAGATCCAGATGGAATTAGCAACGGCGAGAACCTCATTGTCAGCATTTTTCATAATAAAATTACGGTAGCCATAAAAGCCTTTAAAATCATATGCCCAGGTTCCGACGATAATATGATCACCCAGCTTGGCTGGTTTTTGGATTTGAAGCTGCCAGCTGCCCAGCATCCATACACGGTGCTCAGCCTGGAGATATGCCAAGCCCCGATCCAAGTCCTCGGATTGAAAGTTACTGCAATCCTGAAAGTAATTTATAATAGAGGAACAACCCAGTATTTCTTTTCTGTGATTAAGTTCGCTGTAGCGAACCCTGCTGTTAAAGCTGTACATATCTATCATGCCTTCCTAAATGTATTATAACATGAAAAGTATAACATTTCTGGTAGAATTTTAACAGCGTTTTTTATGGCTATCAGACATTTTACAAAAATACTGGTATTCTTGCAGCAGATTTGTTATAATAACTATGTTTGGAAGAGGAGGGATAATTAATTGGACTCGATAGAGTATTATAATCAGAACGCCGCAGAGTATTTTGAACATACTGTGGACATTGATATGCAGGATAACTGGGATGAATTTACTGCTTTGCTACCAGAGGGAGGAAGTATTCTGGATCTTGGGTGCGGTTCAGGAAGAGACAGTGCGCATTTTATTTCCCGTGGATTTGATGTAACTGCAATGGATGCATCGGAGGAAATGTGCGAGTTAGCCAGCATACATATTGGACAGGATGTATTGCAGCTGTCGTTTGATGAGATTGACTTTAAAGAGGTATTTGACGGAATATGGGCTTGTGCATCTTTATTGCATGTACCGAGCAGCAAGATAGATGATATATTAAAGAAAGTAATTGACAGCTTGAAAATTAACGGTGTCTTGTTCATGTCCTTTCAATACGGAGATTTTGAGGGTGAGCGAGGCGGACGATACTATACAGATTATAAGACGAAGTCTTTAAAGGAATTAATCCTAAAGCATGAGAACCTGGAGCTTTTAGAGCTACAAACTTGTGAAGACGCCAGTAACAAGGTGTGGATTTATACCTTGATAAGAAAGATTGAAATAGAAGAATAAAAGAATTTATTCTTAAAAAATATGACAATGATTTTATAATCATTGTCATATTTTTAAATCAAGAGATGAGAAACCTCAAATCTTTAAGTCGATATTAGCCCCAAGATTAGGATTCACGGATTGCTCCATCATCTTAATCATGTTTTGACCGGAGACCTGGGCAGATTCCAGAGACTTAGATAATACGGCCATACCAATTACCGGGCTGCTGGCCTGCTGGCATTGAGTTACTGATACGGGTAAAGCTGCAATTTGCATAGCTGCTCCTTTCACCAGATATGCTGGTTATGTAATTATGAAATTCATTAACGGAAGATATTGTGTATACAAGTACAAAACTATATTCTTTTGCAATTGCTATCTATGCCAGTGAATAAATTGGCATAAAAAAGCAATAAATAATAAGAATAAGTAAATTATAACATAAGCTCAAAAAAAGCGAAAGTGATATCGTGAGGTTTGCTTTTGATCAGTTGTTAATTTTATAAACAGAATAATATTTGCGAAGGAGGATAGATTTATGATTTATGATGTTATCATTATAGGATCGGGACCTGCGGGGTTATCTGCCGCAATCTATGCAAAAAGGGCGGAATTGAGTGTGCTGGTGATTGAGAAAGCAGGCTTAAGCGGCGGACAGGTCATTAATACCTATGAAGTCGATAATTATCCAGGTATACCGGGCATTGGCGGCTTTGAATTAAGCATCAAGTTCAGAGAACATGCAGATAAACTGGGAGCTACTTTTGTAAATGGAGAAGTATCTGATTTTTCATTGAAGGATAAAGTTAAGACAGTTACTTTGGATAATGGAACAAGCTATGAGGCCAAGAGCGTAATCATTGCAACAGGAGGAACACCCAGACATCTGAATGTTCCAGGAGAGAAGGAGCTGTCTGGCATGGGAGTTTCCTACTGTGCAACCTGTGATGGTGCTTTCTTTAAAAATAAAAAAGTTGCAGTCATCGGCGGAGGAGATGTGGCTGTTGAAGATGCTATCTTTCTGGCAAGAATCTGTGAGCAGGTCTATGTAGTGCATCGAAGGGATGAGTTCCGCGCTTCGAGACATTTGACCACAAGACTTCAGGAGTTGCCGAACGTGACTATTCTATGGGATAGTGTCGTTGGCAAGATTAATGGTGAAGATAAGGTGGAGTCCATCGATATAAAGAATCTGAAAACCCAAGAAGAGACGAAGTATGAAGTATCAGGTGCATTTATAGCAGTTGGTTATATGCCGAATTCTGAGGCTTATAAGAAAGTTGTGGCGATTGATGAGGGCGGATATATTATTGCCGGCGAAAATTGCGAGACAAATATTACAGGTGTTTATGCAGCGGGTGACATCAGAACAAAGGATCTTAGACAAATTATAACAGCAGCTGCAGATGGAGCAAATGCTATTACAGCAGTAGAAAAGTATTTAAATAATTTATAAAGCGGGAAAAGCCCGAGAAATCAGACTTTGTGTCGAAAATCGAAATCAAATAATTCTACAGTTTTAGTCTAAATCTCATTGACATAAAGTGTCATATATATTATAATTACCTCATTGATTGTAATAATTTTGTAATAATTCGTTGATAAATGGGACAATGTAATTATAGTACGTAGGATACTTAGGAGGCAGGGTACGTGAGAGGAAAAAAGGCTATTAAAACTGTAGTATACATAGCGTCAGCCGTAGCTTGTATTATGATTCCGACAAGCAGAGCACATGCAGCAGAATCAGTATATGCCGAACAGGGCGTTGCAGGGATAGCGGCAATTTTAGAAAATGCATCCGTTGAAGAATTAGAGAGCGCCTACAGCGCGTCGATTGAGATATTAAGTAAAGAGCTGGAATCACCTTATGCTAACTTGGGTGTTTCTGTAGCAGATAATTATGTTAACATAAGAAAAGAACCGTCCACAGATAGCGAGGTAACCGGCAAGCTTTACCGTGGATGTGCAGCAGATATACTTGAAACCTTAGAAGGTGGCTGGGTTAAGATTAAATCTGGAGACGTGGAAGGCTACATAGCTATGGAGTTCCTGGCAATTGGTAGCGAAGCAGAGTCAATGGTGGATAAATATGCTACCAAATGGGCGACAGTTAATACTCAGACCTTACGAGTTAGAGAAAATCAAAGTACTGATTCAGCGATTTTAACACTGATTCCAATCGGTGAAAAATATATTGTAGTGAACGAGTATGATGAGTGGGTTGAGATTCTCCTCGGTACAGACGAAGAGACCGGCTCGGATTTTACAGGTTTCGTTAAGAAAGAATTAGTTGATATTTCTGTTGATTTTAAATATGCTATATCAGTTGAAGAAGAGAATAGAATCAAGCAGGAGCAAGCAGAGGCCGAGGCAGCAGAAGCTCAAAGAAAACTGGAGCTTGCACAGGAAGAGGCTGAGAGAAAAGAAGCCGCTCGTAAGGAAGCTGAACGAAAAGCACAGCGAGAAGCAGAAGCAGCTCAGAAGGCAGAGAATAGCTCGTCAGGAAACTCATCCAGCAGTTCCTCGAGCAATTCGTCCAACAGCTCTTCGAGCAATTCGTCCAACAGCTCCTCCGATAATAATTCCTCTTCCCAGAGTTCCTCCTCAGGTTCGAATTCTGATTTAAGAAGTAAGGTAGTAAACTATGCGCTGAAGTTTGTTGGCAACCGATATGTATGGGGCGGTGAAAGCTTGACAAACGGAGCCGATTGCTCAGGCTTTACACAATCAATCTATGGAGATTTTGGATATTCCTTACCAAGAGTGTCAAGAGATCAGGCTTCCTCAGCTGGCAAGCGAGTGAGTGAAAGTGATATATTACCAGGTGATTTAGTGTTTTATGCGAATAGCAGCGGTTCGGTTAATCACGTGGCGATGTACATAGGAAATGGGAAGATCGTTCATGCGGCGAATTCTCGTCAGGGTATTATTACCTCACAATACAGATATCGTGATATCTACTGTGTAAGAAGAATTATTAATTAATATATTAAGGAAGTCCTCCGTAGAAGGAGCTCCAATTGCCGGGTATTGATATCCAGCATTTGGGGCTCTTTCTAAAGAGGACTTCTTATTTTACGCCCGCACAAACCAATCTTGCAGAAGAAAATTTATCACCGGAATGATAGTTGGAAAAATGAAAAAATTATGTTAGAATTAATTATAAATAGCAGGAGTGCTGACAAGATTTGAGCAGAACAGTAAAAGGAGGATTTCATGGAAGGCAGAGAGATAAGTGATCGCAGAAGATATAAGAGAATATCGATTGATCTTCACTTAGGGGTGGATGAAGTATTTAAACAGGATTATATCGTTATAAAGGATTTGAATGCATCAGTCGAGGTTTTTGATATATCCAGATCAGGGATCGGCTTTATAAGTGAAGCGAGTTTGCCTTTAGGATATTATTTCCGGGCAAGAATTAATCTTGGTGATGGAGAATTCTTTTCTACCGTAATACGAATTGTTCGAGCTCATATAGCAGAAGATGATAAGATGGTTTATGGAGCAGAATTTACTGGATTAGCTCCTTTTCTGGCGGACAAAGTTGATAACTATGAGAATAGATTAAACGACAACAGAGCAAATGGATAATAATAAAAGAATAAGTGAATCATATAGAAACAGGCTATCTGAATTGATGAACATCGTTTTCGGATAGCTTTTTTTATACCGATTTATAATTCAGGCTGTGGATAACTAAAAAATGGTCAAAAAAGAGTTTTTTGGCTTTTTACCTTAAATTCTAAATATTATAATAAATATAGCAATAAAAGATAAATTGAATGGATTTGAGTTAATTTTCATGCATTTTTCATTTTGATAAAAATAGAGTAAAGGCCTATTGACAATGATAAGCATGTACAATTTGCACAACAAGATTGTGAAAAAAGGAAAAGGAAGGAAATTTCACAATTGGACGAGGAGACTTATCAAGAAGTTATCCACAGCCTGGAAGCCCATTATTTATATAAAATGAAAGTTATACACCAAGTTATCCACATTATCCACAGAAAGTCACTACTTGTGTCGGACGACAATATTCGTGTCAATTACGAAAGTGCGTTTTGTAACTTATGATAAATCGATAGGATAGGGCAAAAACTTTGATTTTTCTGCTTGACTATCTTATTGTCGGATAATAATAAAAGGCATCTGAAATTTAGTAAAAAACAGCATGTCAATCACAAAATAATCTTGAATATATTGAAAATAGTGGAATAAGGTGTATATTTGTGCAGAAATTTACTATGAAATGTATTAATCGGTGCCAAATCTGCCAAATTGAAACAAAGTAGCTTGTCACTTCTTTGGGATTATGTTATAATGAAGCTAGCAAAAGAAGTTTTCTTGCTAAGAAGAAAGTCAAAAAGGAGTTGGTCATAATGCGTTATATAATCAGCGGTAAGAATATTGATGTAACAGAGGGATTGAAGACAGCTGTATATGAAAAGATCGGTAAACTTGAGAGATACTTTACTCCTGACACTGAAATTCATGTAACACTCAGCGTTGAAAAAGAAAGGCAGAAAATCGAGGTAACAATACCAGTTAAAGGTAATATAATAAGAGCTGAGCAAGTAAGTAATGATATGTATGTGTCCATTGATTTAGTAGAAGAAATCATTGAGCGTCAGCTCAGAAAATACAAGAACAAATTAATTGATCATAAACAAGCTTCCTCAAACTTTAATCAGACATTTATTGAGGATGACTATTTTGAGGATGATGCTGTAAAAATTGTAAAAACCAAACGTTTTGCAATTAAGCCGATGGATGCAGAAGAAGCTTGCGTACAGATGGAATTGTTGGGACATAACTTTTATGTATTCCGCAATGCCCATACGGATGAAGTGAATGTGGTTTATAAAAGAAAAGGCAATACTTATGGTCTAATTGAGCCGGAATTCTAGGATTCGAGATCAGAAAAGTGAAGGAATCATGGCAGGATATTTTTTGTGCACGCATAAAAAGTATCCTGCTTTTTTACGATAAAAATCAGTTTTAGCGATTGGTTGTTGAGAAAATGTTCATAAACCGTTCATAAACCTTTCACTTTACCGATTAGCAAACATGTGGTATGATGTGGTTTATATTACAGGAACTAAAGCTGTGTTCCTGCTGGGTTTATGAAATCAGTCAAAAAAGACTGAAAAGCTTCCTGGATATGAAAGAATGCTTCTGGGAACGATATAAAATTAAGTTGAATAGTAAGTAATGAAATGGTACAATATCAGTTGAACGATTTTTAAATCGAATAAGTAGCAGTACAGGAGTGAACCGAATATGGGCGTAGTAGAAAAGATTTTTGGAACTCATAGTGAACGCGAAGTAAAACGAATTTTACCGATTGTAGATAAAATCGAAGCATTAGAACCGGAATTTATAAAATTATCGGATGAAGAGTTAAAAGCAAAAACAACCGAATTTAAAAACAGACTCAAAAATGGAGAGACTTTAGATGATATATTAGTAGAGGCTTATGCAACTGTACGTGAAGCTGCGAAGAGAGTAATCGGACTTAGACATTATCGTGTTCAATTAATAGGCGGTATTATACTTCATCAGGGACGTATCACAGAAATGCGTACCGGTGAAGGAAAGACATTAGTGGCAACCTTACCATCCTATCTGAATGCTTTGGACGGTAAAGGTGTACATGTTGTTACTGTAAACGACTATCTTGCAAAGCGTGATGCTGAGTGGATGGGTAAAATACATGAGTTTTTAGGTCTGTCCGTTGGCGTTATCTTAAATAGCATTGAAAAGGAAGAAAGAAAAGAAGCATATGCCTGTGACATCACATATGCCACAAATAACGAACTTGGATTTGATTACCTAAGAGATAATATGGTTATATATAAAGAGCAGCTGGTTCAAAGAGAGCTTAACTATGCGATCATCGATGAGGTTGACTCGATCTTAATTGATGAGGCTAGAACACCACTCATTATCTCAGGTCAGAGCGGCAAGTCAACCGATCTTTATCGCGTATGTGATATCATTGCCAGACAGCTGAAACGAGGCGAGGCCAGTGCAGAATTAACAAAGATGGCTGCTTTGATGAAGGAAGACATTGAGGAAACCGGCGATTTCATTGTAAATGAAAAAGAAAAGAATGTTCATCTTACAGAAGAAGGTGTGAAGAAGGTTGAGAAATTCTTTAATCTGGAGAATCTAGCTGATTCTGAGAATTTAGAGATTCAGCACAACATCATACTTGCTTTACGCGCTCATAACTTAATGGCCAGGGACAAGGATTACGTGGTAAAAGATGACGAGGTTTTAATCGTTGATGAATTTACCGGCCGTATTATGCCAGGCAGACGCTACAGTGATGGCCTGCATCAGGCAATTGAAGCAAAGGAAAACGTAAAGGTAAAAAGAGAGAGTAAGACACTGGCAACCATTACGTTCCAGAACTTCTTTAATAAATATAAGAAAAAATCCGGTATGACCGGTACCGCGTTAACAGAAGAGAAGGAATTCAGAGAAATCTACGGAATGGACGTTATTGAGGTTCCGACCAATCTCTCTGTAGCCCGTATTGATCAACAAGATGCGGTTTATAAAACCAGAAAAGAAAAACTGGGAGCAATTATTAATGAGATCATTGCAGCTCATAAAAAAGGACAGCCGGTTTTGGTGGGTACCATTACAATTGAATCATCTGAAGAAATTAGTGATATCCTGAAAAAACATAATGTGCCTCATAAGGTATTGAATGCTAAATTCCATGAGCTGGAGGCGGAAATTGTTGCTGATGCAGGTCAGTATGGTGCGGTTACGATCGCTACCAATATGGCAGGTCGTGGTACCGATATCAAGCTTGGCGAAGGTGTAAAAGAAGTCGGAGGCTTGAAAATTATTGGTACAGAGCGGCATGAGGCCAGACGTATTGATAATCAGCTGCGCGGACGTGCCGGAAGACAGGGTGACCCTGGTGAATCCCGTTTCTTTATTTCCCTGGAAGATGATCTGATGAGACTCTTTGGTTCTGAGCGTTTGATGACGATGTTCAATTCTCTGGGCTTACCGGAGGGAGAGCAGATCGAGCATAAGATGCTGAGCAACGCAATCGAAAGAGCTCAGAAAAAAATAGAAAATAATAATTACGGTATCAGAAAGAACTTATTGGAATACGACCAGGTAAATAATGAACAGAGAGAAATTATTTATGCGGAAAGAAGAAAGGTTCTGGATGGAGAAAGCATGCGTGATACAATTTATCGCATGATAACAGAGATTGTAGAAGATAGCGTGAATACCTGCATCAGTGAGGATCAGAGTCCCCAGGACTGGAATTTTGGTGAGCTTGGCGAAATGCTGCTTCCGATTATTCCGTTGCCCAATATCTCCTTTACACCGGAGCAGCTGCGCGGAATGAAGAAGAATGATCTGATTCAGCTTCTGAAAGAGGATGCAGTTAAGCTTTATGAAGAGAAAGAGCTGGAATTCCCTGAGATTGAACAAATCAGAGAGATCGAGCGAGTGATCTTATTGAAGGTAATTGACCGTAAGTGGATGGATCATATCGATGATATGGATCAACTGCGTCAGGGCATTGGATTGATGGCTTATGGCCAGCGCCAGCCTGTTGTGGAATATAAATTCCAGGGCTTTGATATGTTTGATTCCATGATCAATGCAATTCGTGAGGATACCGTCAAAGCGCTCCTGCATGTACGTATTGAACAGAAGGTAGAACGTGAGCAGGTAGCAAAAGTAACCGGAACCAATAAGGATGACAGTGTTGCAAATGCTCCTGTGAAGAGGGCTGGAAAGAAAGTACAGCCGAATGATCCTTGCCCATGCGGAAGCGGCAGAAAATACAAACATTGCTGCGGCAGAAATGCATAATATTCCAGGTGAATTATTATACAAAAACAATTGAATTATTATTAGTTCTGCGATATAATATCGACATATATTATATCGCAGAACGTAATTATGGCTTCCTGTAATTAGAATATAAGGCATAAAGGATAGTAGCGTTTGTCAGAAGTTAAGAATTGCTAATGGCAAAAGAAGCAGTAAGTACTGCTGGTAGTGCATGTAATTCCGGCCTGTAGTTCTGCATTATAGGAGCTTTTGAGTTGATATCATATAAAAAAAGAGGTGATTTAGTGGTAGAATTGGATCAGTTTAAATATACGCTTAGTACTTATGAAAAACCATTAATTGAAGTGGGGGATTCACTTTGACCTCGCGAAAAAGAAAGATCGCGTGACAGAGATTGAACAAACCATGGAGGAACATGGCTTCTGGGATGATGCTGATCGTGCCCAGGGCTTTATGAAGGAGCTGAAGAATCTTAAGGATGTCATCGAAGAATATGAGCATCTTAAAAGGGACTATGAGGATGTTCAGACGCTGATTCAAATGGGCTATGAGGAAAACGATGAAAGCCTGATTCCTGAGATTGAAGAGGCTTTGAATGTATTTACAACTACCCTGGATGAACTAAAGCTGAAAACCCTGCTATCCGGAGAATATGATAAATATAATGCCATATTAACATTGCATGCCGGTGCAGGAGGAACAGAAAGCTGTGACTGGGCAAGCATGTTATGCAGAATGTATCAACGCTGGGCAGATAAAAAAGGCTTTACCACAGAAATGATTGATTTTCTGGATGGGGATGAAGCAGGCTTTAAATCTGTGACACTACAGATCAATGGTATAAATGCCTATGGATATCTAAAGTCGGAGCGAGGTGTACATCGTCTTGTGCGAATATCACCTTTTAATGCAGCAGGAAAGCGTCAGACCTCCTTTGTGTCTTGTGACGTAATGCCGGATATTGAAGAGGATATTGACTTTGAAATCAATGAGGAAGAGCTGCGAATTGATACTTACCGGTCAAGTGGCGCCGGTGGTCAGCATGTAAATAAAACTTCTTCGGCAATTCGAATTACTCATTTGCCAACCAATACGGTAGTGCAATGTCAAAATGAACGTTCGCAGCTGCAGAATAAAGATAAAGCTATGAAAATGCTGAAAGCAAAGCTATATTTACTGAAGCAGCAGGAGAATCAAGAGAAAATATCAGGCATCCGCGGGGAAGTTAAGGATATTGCATGGGGAAATCAAATCAGATCCTATGTAATGCAGCCATATACACTAGTGAAGGATCATCGTACGAATGAGGAAGTAGGGAATGCAATTAATGTCCTGGACGGTAATCTGGATCCATTTATCAACGCATATTTAAAATGGAATGCACAGAGTTCCATTAGTTAAGAATGACTACCATGTGATAATAATCGGAATTTGCGTTGCAGGGAAGCGTCGGTATGACGCAGCACGCAGTGCTCTTTCGTAAAGGGAAAGAGCAGCATCTGATACTTGTATCATAAGATAAAATCCTTAAGGAGGGTTAATTATGCAAAGTACAAAACAAGCGGTCTTCGCTCTTGGAGATAGGGAGTACGGATTTGATATCATGGATGTTAATACCATTGAAAAGGTCATTCCTATTTTGCCGGTGGCTAATATCCCAAATAATTTTAAAGGAATTATTCAATTAAGAGGAGAGACGATACCGGTTTATAGTCTTCGCAGAAAATTTGGCCTTCCGGATGTTCCTACCGATGATAATACGCGTTATATTATAACGAAGACAAGCGGGATGCTGGTGGCGTATGAAGTTGACCAAATGAAAGAGATTATACAACTGGAGCAGAACCAGTTAAATGATTTCCCACCCATACTAAAAAGTTTAAACACCTCCTATGTAAAATTTGTTACGAATGTGGATGGCAGACTGATTCTTGGACTTGACCAAAATAAGATAATGGCGCAGGAAGAGGAAGCAATGATGAAGTCGGAGATGGGATTTATGAGCAGCAAAGCTGACTGACAGTCAGATAAGAAGCATAAGTTAAGACAAATTGATTACAAATGATATTATTATTTCTTAGGAAATTGCGAAACGCTATGGATATAGATTTTGTACAGTTGATAAAATACCTTCTTTAAGCTATGAAGCTCCCGGAGGACAGGGCGGGATTCGTTTAGGAGCCCGATTCGATTATATAAAGAAACAGCAATTTTAAGCCTCGCAGTTACTTAATGATATATATATTTATAAAAGGAGAGTGGATTATGAAAAAAAAGTTAGTTGGTATACTGATGGTTACAGCTATGGCTGCAACCTTATTTACAGGCTGTAAAAAAGCAGAGAGTAATACGATTATTGTTGGCACAGAAGCTGGCTTTGCACCCTATGAGTACATGGATGGTGACAAAGTAGTTGGTGTTGATATGGATATTGCACAGGCAGTTGCAGATAGTCTGGGAAAAGAATTAGTAATTAAGAACATGGATTTTGATGGTGCCTTACTTGCAGTTCAAAAGGGTACCGTTGATTTTGTGGCAGCCGGTGTATCTGTAGATGCAGAGCGTGCTAAGATTATGGATTTCTCAACAGAATATGTTGATTCAACTGAGGTAGTTGTTGTTAATGCAGCAAATCCTGCCATTGCAACTGTGGATGCGGAAGGTCTTACGGATAAGATTGTTGGCGTTCAGCAGGGAAATATCGCAGATTTCTGGATGGATGAGAATGCCCAGGCTAAGGAAGTTAAGCGCTATACAAAATTTGCGCAGGCTTCTGAGGATTTAAAGAATGGCAAAATCGATTGTATTGTTATGGACCAGTTTCCAGCTGAGGAATTAGTGGAAGCGAATCCGGAATTAGCAATTATGGATGGCAACTTATTCCAGGATAAATATGCAATTGCTGTAAAGAAGGGCAATAAAGATTTATTGGATAAAATTAATGCGGTAATTGATGATTTAAAGAAGAGCGGTAAAATGGACGAAATTATTGCGGCACATACAAGCAAATAGCAGTAATTTGGCCTGAATT
>JAEWMZ010000107.1 GCA_023392995.1 Bacillota bacterium | reverse complement strand
ACTATTGACTATATAGATGGAAACAGGATGAGGGGAGTTCCTCTTAGATGACCATACATCTATATCATAAAAAATAATAAATTATAAGCTGATTTCTCTTGCTTATAAACTTATTATACGAGGAGATTGAACAAGAGGAGTTTGCCAGGGTTATTGCGAACACCTGGAAGTATATTTTTGAAGAGTGGTTTAAAGACAGCGGGTATGATTATGATGAGAGTAAACTGGATTTTGAATTCTATGATGAACGTTGCCACCATAGGCAGGACACGGTTATGGATATTTATATTCCTGTAAAGAGGGCTGGCTGCTCATTGTAGTGGTGTAAAGGAATCGTAGAATATCCTGCAATATTTATAAAAGCAGTGCTCTATGAGCAGGCAGGTTTTGGAATAAGGATACTTAAATTCTATAAATATAAAAGAAGAAAGGTAATATAAGATGTTTAGTTACTATGGAAAGATGTCTTCAGAAGTATATGATATGGATAAGCCGATCGGTCATTCTTTTGGAGATATAGAGTTTTATATCAGTAGATTAGAAGCGTGTAAGGGGGTAATACTGGAACCTGCATGCGGAACCGGACGAATGCTGGTTCCTCTTTTAGAAAAAGGGTTAAAGGTTGAGGGTTTTGACGTTTCAAGGGATATGTTAAGCATTTGCGAGAAAAATTGCAGCTTGAGAAATCTGAATGCGAAGCTTTTTGAGGCAAGAATGGAGTCATTTTCAAGAAGTGCAAAATATGATGCGATCATAGTACCCACAGGAACCTTCCTACTGTTGCATAAAAGGGAAGATTCGATAAAAGCATTACATAACTTTTATAAGCATTTGTCCAATGGCGGAAGATTAATTGTTGACATATTCTTGCAAACAAACATATCAAAAGGGGTAGTTTCAACAAAAACCTGGCAGTGTGCAAACGGAGATATCATTACCTTGGAAAATAAGGTTGTGGAAGTTGATTATATAAATCAATATACCGTTTCCTACGGACGATATGAAAAGTGGCGGGAAGGTGCTCTTTTAGAAACAGAATTAGAATACTTTCCATTGCGCTGGTACGGAGTGGAAGAGTTTAAACTAATACTTGAAAGTATAGGTTTTAAAGACATTGTGATTTCTTCGGATTATCACTATGGGAAATACCCCTCCAATGCGGAACAAGTAATTACTTATGAGGCTATTGCTATAAAATAAGGTACTTAATTGTATATTTGCTTTAAAAGAGGATGTGAGAGTGAAGCTTTCAGATCCTTTTTTAATTGACTGAACATGAGATTATTGATGATAAAATTGAAATTCCTAACTTAGGATTGGAATAAAATTACGAATATGCTAGAATAAGGAAATGTATCAGTGCAATCGTCGAACACGAAAGCATAGAAAGGGTAACAGTTATAAAAGAAAGGTGCAACAACAGTTCGTAGTTCCTATCATTATAAAAGACATAAAGGAGACCAATGAAATATGAAGAGAGAAGTTGGCAGGGCAAATTGTAATTTAAAACGAATACAAAAAATCGGAGGCATGCTAGGTCTTATCCTATTTAGTATAACTTTAATTGCTTGTTCCTCTGAAATTACTACTGGAAACATAAGTGACAATAGAGAAGCAGATAAAGTAGTAGCTGAGGATGAAAATATGAATAAAGTAACAGATGACGAAATTAATGTAGAAAATAATAAAGAAATTGACGATAAAATTAATTCAGGAAATAATGACGAAACAGATGATGAAATTAATACAGGAATTAATAAAACAGATAATTTAAATGAAAAAGTAGAAATTTCAATGGAAGAAGCGATTGAAATTGGTGGGAAAGAAGCAGAAAAATATCAGGATAATCTTAAGTTGACAGAAGTTTATAGTGATGATATTGACCAGAAACCAAGCGTGGAATCCGGTTTGGATGGAAAAAGAGAAGGGTGGTACGTTAATTTTGCAAATATGGATCTAAACTTTGTGACGATACTAATCCAGAATGGTAAGGTTGTGAAAGCCACTAATTTTGATGAAAAGGAGAATAACGGTTTACTGGATTTATCAGAGTTAAAACTAACCTCTCAAGAAGCAGCAAAAAAAGCAAAGGAGTTAGGATTACAGGGAGGAAACCCGGCTGAGGGAAAGGATGGGGTATCCGGTTACAATTTCAAGTTATCATTTTCCGCATTAGCGAAAAGTCCAGAAGATACCGGAGTATTTTTGGAGGTAATAGGAGTTTCGTTGAAAGGGAATTTTGCGCATGTTGAATTCGATGCAGTAACAGGAGAGCTGTTATCAGCAGAAGAAAAAATCGAGCATGAGGATGGTACCTTCGAATGGAAACCATTAAAATGACGCTTCAAGTGTCTAAAGTCAGAGATACATGCCGACAACATAAAATTGAAAATTCTTGCCTGAGCGTTCTTGAGGCTGACAGAATATTATATTTCAGTCATGGCTTTTGAATCCATGTTATTGTATAATACTCCTTGATGGAATTAAGGAAGGTAAGGATTCAAGGAGGTTTTTCATGTCTGAAAAAGGGTTGGTAACAAGAGTATCCGGAAGGAGCATGTGCGTGAAGATGTTCCCGCTTACGAGCTGCGGGGAGTGTAAAGCCTGTGACGTCCACAGAAATTCAGCCATGACAATAGAAATTGATAATACCTGCAATGCTTCGGTTGGAGACTATGTAGCTGTTGATATGAAAGAAACGATTTTGACAGGTGCTGTTATTTTTTACGGTATTCCGCTTTTGGCTTTTGCGGTTGGTATTTTAATGGGCTGGTTCATTACGCCGTGTTTGGTTTCGGAAAGCCTGCGGGAGCCTGTTACAGCTGTTATGGGATTAAGCTTTTTACTCCTAAGCTACTTGGGAATTCGCTTAGCAGATCCGCTGATTAAGAAACATACAACATTTCCGGTTGCAACTGCAATTGTTTCAAAGGACTTGGAGGATGACTCGGAAGAAGCAGAAGAATATTAATCATTACCACTGTAGAACTAAGTGTTTTACAGTGGTTTTTTGTCGAATTTTTGTGAAGTTATTAACGAATTTGTTATCTTTTGGATATTATGCTACAATAGTAATTGCAAAATAAAAAAGAAAGACTTGGAGTGAAATTATGAGATTACCTACTTTCAAAAAGGGAATTCATCCAAAAGGTGAGAAACATCACACGGATGACAAAGTAATACAAGTAATACTCCCCAGAGTCGGTTCTAAAATGGTCTATCCTATGGTGCAAAGCATAGGTGTTCCATGCCAGCCTGTTGTATCTGTTGGTGAGCGTGTGCTACTGGGACAAAAAGTTGGAGATGCAGAAGGTTATATCTCTTCTCCAATACACACAAGCGTTTCGGGAACCGTAGAAGCGATTACTAAGGTGCTAACTCCTGCCGGAATTGTTTCCGACGCTGTTATTGTCGAGAATGACGGACTTTATGAAGAACACCCCACAATTTCTGAACCCAAAGATTATAACAGCTATACCAATGATGAGGTTTTGAGAATAATTCGTGAGGCCGGTATTGTCGGTTTGGGAGGGGCAGGTTTCCCAACCCATGTGAAACTATCACCGCCAAAGGACATGTTGATTGATAAGGTTCTGATCAACGGTGCGGAATGTGAGCCGTACCTGACCACGGATTACCGGGTTATGCTGGAGGAGGCAGAAAGAATCATTATAGGCACGGAGATTGTACTGAAGCTATTGCCCACGGCTGTAGCCATTATTGGGATTGAAGACAATAAGCCGAAAGCCATCGAAGCCATGCGAAAAGCCTGTAAAGGTCATCCCAAAATTAAAGTACTTGCAGTAAAAACAAAATATCCTCAAGGCAGTGAAAAACAATTGATTTGGGCCTGCACCGGCCGGGAAGTGGAAAAAGGAAAGCTTCCAGCCAGTTCCGGTGTTTTGGTCATCAATGTGGATACTGCGATTGCAATACACCGTGCAATTGTAAGAGGACGCCCCCTGATGCGCAAGGTTGTTACCTTTGCAGGAGGTGCAGTAAAAAATCCAGGAAATTATAAAATCAGACTTGGGACGTCCATTGATGAAATTGTTGAGGATATCGGCGGATTGAAGGTCGAACCGTCAAAAATCATAGTGGGTGGCCCAATGATGGGAATATCTACATATAAGCTGAAAATACCTGTTATGAAAACAACCTCCGGCATTCTTCTTCTTACAGCAGAGGAGGCAAAAATACCCCCGGAAAGAAATTGCATTCGCTGCGGCCGCTGTGTGGATAGCTGTCCCATTGGGCTTATGCCGTATGCACTCAATCAATATGTGGTCCATCGCGAAGTAGATAACTTTGTGCATA
Source organism: Bacillota bacterium (assembly GCA_023392995.1). Classification (GTDB taxonomy): domain Bacteria; phylum Bacillota; class Clostridia; order Lachnospirales; family Lachnospiraceae; genus Mobilitalea. The sequence continues at coordinate 36,716 of JAEWMZ010000107.1, read as the reverse complement.
GTAATGGAATGGAATGCATTGAATGCGGCAGCTGTTCCTATGTTTGCCCCTCAAAAAGACATTTGACGCAGACAATCAAAAAGAAGAGAAAACAATTACTTTCACAAAAAAAGAAAAAGGATGATCATAAATAAATGTCAAATAAAATATTAGTTTCAGCAAATCCTCATATCCGTTCCAAAGTTACTATTGAAAGAATCATGTATGATGTAATCATTGCGCTTATGCCCGCCTGTATTGCAGCAGTTTATTTCTTTGGTATCAGAGCAATTATTACAATTATGTTATCTGTGACAGCGTGTGTAGCTGCGGAAGGGTTATTCGAAAAGATAGCAAAAAAACCAATCACTGTCCGGGATGGCAGCGCCGTCGTTACAGGTCTGTTACTGGCAATGAATTTACCATATACGGTACCTTTCTGGCTGCCGGTTGTCGGCGGCTTTTTCGCAATTATTGTGGTTAAGATGCTGTTTGGCGGACTGGGACATAATTTTATGAACCCTGCACTGGCTGCCAGAGCATTTCTGTTAATTTCTTACCCGGTGCAAATGACCACCTGGTCTCTGGATGCCGCTTCGGGCGCAACCCCTCTTGGAAGAATGAAAGAAGGAGGTTTCCTTCCGACCTCTGCCGACTATGTTAACGCCCTGTTCGGCTTTCAGGGAGGGAGTCTTGGGGAGGTATGCGCAATTGCAATTATACTTGGAGGAATTTATCTTATCATACGCGGTGTTATTTCCTGGAGAATCCCGGTGTCTTTTCTTGCGGTATTCTTCCTGCTTGCGACCTTTTTAAAACGCACCGGGTTCGAGGCCTCCTATCCACTGTATGAGCTTCTTACAGGCGGTCTGCTGCTGGGAGCATTTTTTATGGCTACCGATTATGCTTCGGCGCCCATTCATCCAAAAGGACAATTCCTAATGGGAATAGGCTGCGGATTACTCGCTATTCTCATCCGGTTCTATGGCGGATATCCGGAAGGCGTTTGTTATTCGATTCTGATAATGAATCTGGTTGTCCCGTATATTGATAAAATAACGGTGCCTCGTGTATATGGAGGTGGAAAATAATGTTGAAAGCTGTTATGAAGCAAGCGTTTTTTCTATTCGCAACGACAGTAATCATTGCCGGATTGCTGGGCATTGTACACTATATTACCAAAGAGCCTATTGAGGCACAATTAGAGAGGGAATTGCTCTTATCAAAGAAAATCTTGTTACCGGCTGCAGCAACCTTTGAAGCGGTTGATATCACACAAAATAACAACCCCTATGTAAAAATGGTGGAACGGGGTTTTGATGCCTCCGGGAGTAAGGTAGGATATGTCGTAACCGTTACATCAAAAGGCTATGGGGGAGAGATTCTGACAATGGTGGGCTTTGATGCAGCTAGATCCATAACAAGTTATCGTATCTTAAGCTCAAAAGAAACTCCTGGCTTAGGAGATCTTGCTGCCAAAAGGGATTTTATCAGCCGATTTGAAGGCAGATCCGATTTTCCAATCAATATCGTAAAAATTACTGCTAAAAAAACAGACATACAAGCGATTACAGGTGCAACCATAACTTCAAAAGCAATGGCGCAAGGCATAAATAATGCAGCTGAAATTGTCACATCCATAGAGGAGGAACAGAATGAACAATCTTAAGAAAATAGCTTTTAATGGGATTATTCGTGAAAATCCGGTATTTGTCCAGCTGATTGGTCTCTGCCCGACGCTTGCTGTTACCACAAGTGCCTTAAATGGTTTGGGTATGGGAATTTCTACGACCTTGGTAATGACCTTTTCAAGCATGGTTATTTCATCTTTACGTAACATTCTGCCTGAAAAGATCAGATTGCCTCTTTTGGTTTCTATTACCGCCGGGTTCGTTACGATACTCCAGTTTCTTATAAGTGCTTATTTCCCTGATATGGATAAAGCCTTAGGTATCTTTATTCCACTTATTGTCGTAAACTGTATTCCCTTTGCAAGAGCAGAGGTTTTTGCCTCAAAAAATAGTGTCATCTACTCTGGGGCAGATGGCTTCTTCATGGGCTTAGGCTTCACGGCTGCTCTGATATTAATCGGAAGTATTCGTGAGATACTAGGAGCCGGTACGTTCTTTGGGATCACAGTGCTTCCAGCATTGTTTCCTAAAACACTTATTATGATATTTGCTCCTGGTGCATTTTTTACAATTGCATTTATCATAGCAACCATCAACTATTTCAAAGAAAAACCGAAAAAGGAGGACTAGTAGGTATGGAGTTGTTTTTTCTCTTCTTAGGAGTTGTGCTGGTCAATAACTTTATCCTTGCACAGTTTTTGGGCGTTTGCTCCTTCTTTGGGGTATCGAATAAAATTGAAAACTCAATCGGAATGAGTTTGGCGGTTACCTTTGTTATTACACTTTCGTCCTTCTTTGCGCATATTACCTATCGGTATTTACTGGTGCCCTTGGAGGTTGAATACTTATCCACCATGGCATATATCCTGATTATTGCATCGCTGGTACAGCTTGTGGAAATGTTCATTAAGAAAAGCAGCCCGGCTCTTCACCGTGCTCTTGGCGTGTATCTGCCCCTCATTGCGGTTAACTGTGCGATCTTCGGCGTTGCGATTATCAATCAGGAGAATAACTATACGTTGATCCAATCCGTTGTTTACGGCTTTGGTGCGGGAGTTGGATTTGCCGTTGCGATTCTTTTAATGGCGGGACTGCGTACAAAGCTTGAAAAATCAGATATTCCAGGGATATTCAAAGGACATCCGATCACATTTATAATTGCCGGATTAATGAGCATTGCATTTATGGGCTTTTATGGGCTGTTTTAGGAGTTATAAAGAAAATCTTATAAAAATATGATATGAGGAGAATTATATGAATTTCCCCTATTTTATAAACCCGATTATTGCAATCGGTACAATTAGCTTGATTTTTGGACTTGTGTTAGGTTATGCTGGTAAAAAGCTGGAAGTACAGGTTGATGAACGCCTGCAAAGAGTTCTGGATGCTTTACCCGGAGCAAACTGCGCAGGATGTGGCTTTGCGGGCTGTTACTCCTTTGCCGAGGCACTGGTGGAAGATCGTGCTCCGTTGAACGGATGCCCTGTCGGAGGAGTCAATACGGCAGAAAACATTGCAGCTATCCTTGGAGTCAAGGCCGAATCCTTTGAAAAGCATGTTGCCTATGTAAAATGTATCGGTTCGGTTGCGGTTGCGCATTACAGATACAGCTACCAGGGAATCTTGGACTGCAACGCCGCTGTACAACTGGCTGGCGGAGGCACAAAGCAATGTACATACGGCTGTATCGGCCTTGCAAGCTGCCAGAAGCGGTGTCAATTCGATGCCATACGAATTGAAAATAATATTTCGGTGATAGACCCAGAGAAATGCACTGCCTGCGGTAAATGCTTGCCGGCTTGTCCCAAGAACCTGATTGAATTGGTTCCCGCAGCCTCCAATGTAAGAGTTTCATGTTTTACAAAGGAAAAAGGCAAGGAAGTAAAAGTTCACTGTTCCGTAGGATGCATTGGCTGCAAGCTGTGTGAGAAGGTGTGTAATTTCGATGCCATTAAGGTTAAAAATAATTTGGCAAAGATCGATTATCATAAATGTACACATTGTCTGGCTTGCGTCAAAAAGTGTCCTTCAAAGGTTATTACTGTTATTCAGGAAGAACAAGCCACGGAGGCAAGTCTCCTGCAAAATCAATCGATCGTCGGTTAGTTTAATAAATCATTCGGACAGAGAGTTGTGGGGTTGTAAAACACCCTTTGAGGAAGAAGTTGACTCCCTTATTTACGTCGGAGAAATTGACGAGGATGAATATATCGCTTGGAAACCTGTTGAAAAGAAAGAACATGGACGCAATCGCTTTTGCGATTGAACGGGGACAAAATGAAATAGCAGATTTATTAAAGCATGAAAGCTGGTTGCGCAGCTATAAAGATAAATGATATTCAGAATGGAGTGAGATAAGATGGAACTTTACGCAGTGCACTATGCAGACGAATTTAAATATGCAGATTATTGTACAATTTATTATAATGATAAGCGAATGGAGTTGGTTCCTGGATTTGTGTTTTTATACTATATTGCAAAGCTGGGAGAACAAGTGGTTTTGTTTGATACTGGCTTTCGAAGTGAGGAGACAGCAAAGGAATTTGGTACGCATTTGCTTGATGTAAAGGAGGAAGTGCTTGATTAACAGGGGGAAGAACAGATATTGTTTTTATAACCCATGAACATTTTGATCATGTGGAAAATCTGGATTTGTACCAGGGAGCAGATATAATTGTCGCAAAAGATGCCTGGGAGGAACTCCAAAAGTCGTATCCATTGATTACGGATCAACTTATGCTAACATCAAAAATTCAGATTGTTGAAGATGAATTTGAAGTTCAAGGTTCATTTTGTTTTAAGGTAATCGGTGGACATACGAAGGGCTCTTCGGTGATTTACTTTAACGAGGGAGGAGAAAAGTTTGTTATCTCCGGAGATGAGACATATTTGCTTGATAACTTTGAACGACAGATTCCAAATGGAATTGTATATAGTTTAGAGAAGAACAGAAATTTTATTAAGCAGGTACATAAGGAGGGAATGATTCCTTTACCTAGCCATGATATGTCCATTATTGAAAGGTATCCAAGAGTTTCTGAGCATATAGTAAGAATTATTTAGTGAAAAATTAAGACGTGCAGCGCAGGCATAAAATTATTGCAAAGGAGGTTCTCAGGATGTCGGAGATAACAAAAAGAGCTTTAGAGGCATCACTTAAAAATCTTTTACTTCAAAAATCACTTGATAAGATCACTATCTCAGATATTACAAATGATTGCGGGATTAACCGTATGACCTTTTATTATCACTTTAAGGATATTTATGATTTGATTGAGTGGATCTGTGTTGAGGAAACAGCAAGAGCGATCAATGGCAAGAAAACCTATGACACCTGGCAGCAGGGTTTTTTGCAAACCTTCCAAATGGTGCTGGCGAACAAACCTTTTGTCTCAAATGTTTATCATTCCATCAGCCGGGAAAAAATAGTAGATTATTTTTATGCAATCACCTATGATCTGCTGCTGGGGGTAGTTGAGGAAAAAGCGGTTGGTATGAGAGTGAGGGAAGACGATAAGAAATTTATCGCAGACTTTTATAATTTCGCCTTTGTAGGTCTGCTATTGGATTGGATCAAAAAAGATATGAAGGAAGATCCTCAGGTAATTATTGATAGAATCAGCACTTTAATTCAAGGGGATGTAACAAAAGCTTTGAGTAAGTTTCAGCAGAATAAATCGTAACAAAGCCTTCAAAATGATAAAAAAATATACAAAATTGCCGATATGATAAGATTTTAATCAAAGCCATTTTATTGATGATTGTAGAAGTTTCAATAAAAATTATAATGGTTATTGTAAAGAAAAATCAAAAAAACATGGAGGTAATTGCTATGTATTATTCAAAAGGAAATTATGAATCACTTGCCCGCCCGGAGAAACCTCAGGGAGTGGAACGCAAATCAGCCTATTTGATTGGTTCTGGTCTTGCTTCCCTTGCAGCCGCAGCTTTTCTTGTTCGCGACGGACAAATGGATGGAAAAAGAATTCACATCTTAGAAAAGGATTCAATTGCAGGGGGAGCCTGTGACGGCTATGAATATGATAATACGGGATTTGTGATTCGTGGCGGACGTGAAGTGGATAACCGCTATGAGTGCCTGTGGGATCTATTTCACTCCATTCCATCTCTGGAGACAGAGGGTGCCAGTGTGCTGGATGAATTTTATTGGCTGAATAAGCATGATCCAAACAGCTCTCTCACACGTGCGACGGTGAATCGTGGTGAGGATGCCCATACGGATGGTAAGTTTGCTTTGTCAAATGAAGGTATGCAGGAAATTATGAAGTTATTCTTTACACCGGATGAAGCATTATACAATAAGCGTATCTCCGAATTCTTCAGTGATGAGGTTTTGAATTCGAATTTCTGGCTATATTGGCGTACGATGTTCGCCTTTGAGAACTGGCACAGTGCGCTGGAAATGAAGCTATACATTAAGCGCTTCATTCATCATATTGGTGGGATGCCTGATTTTACAGCCGTTCGCTTCACAAAGCTTAACCAATATGAGTCCATGATTCTGCCGTTAGTGAAGTATCTGGAGGCTCATAATGTTCAGTTTCATTATGGCACCAAAGTAGAAAATATTATCTTTGACACAAAATCAGATAAAAAAGTTGCAAAAGCGATTGATATCATTCGAGATGGCAGTGAGGAACACATTGACTTGACCGAAGACGATTTGGTATTTATCACCAATGGTGGTTGCGTTGAAAATTCCTCCATTGGTAATCAGAATACACCTGCACCTTTTAATTATGAAATTAAAAAAGGTGGCGGCTGGGATATGTGGCGGAAAATTGCGGCACAGGATCCTTCCTTTGGACACCCGGATAAATTCTGCTATGACGCGGAGCAAAGCAATTGGATGTCCGCTACTGTGACAACACTGGATGATCGTATTCCTCCCTATATACAAAAAATCTGCAAACGTGATCCTTTCAGCGGTAAGGTGGTTACTGGAGGTATTGTTACCGCCAAGGATTCCAATTGGCTGCTTAGCTGGACCTTTAACCGTCAGCCTCATTTCCGTAATCAGCCGAAAGATCAGCTGGTCGGCTGGATCTATGGATTGTTTACCGACAAGCCCGGCAACTTTGTAAAAAAAGCAATGCGTGATTGTACCGGTAAGGAAATCTGTATGGAATGGTTATACCACATTGGGGTTCCTGAGAATCAAATTGAAGAAATGGCAGAGCATAGTGCTAATACGGTGCCTTGTATGATGCCTTATATTACAGCATTCTTTATGCCTCGTGAGGCAGGCGACCGTCCTGATGTTATTCCAAATGGCAGTGTGAATTTTGCTTTTCTTGGACAATTTGCCGAAACAAAACGTGATACAATCTTTACGATCGAATATTCCGTTCGTACTGCCATGGAGAGTGTTTACACACTTTTGGATATTGACCGGGGTGTACCCGAAGTTTGGGGAAGCACTTATGATGTTCGCGATTTGCTGAATGCAACTTCAAAAATGAGTGATGGTAAAAAAATTACGGAGATGGAGTTTGATCCGAAACAAAAGGCTTTGCTTGGTGAAGTTCTCAAAAAGGTAGCAGGTACGGATATTGGAAAACTGCTCAAGGAATATCAGTTAATTTAGTAGAACATAAATGCTGGAATACCGCATAGCAAAAGGGCTGTATCCAGTTTGCAACATAGGTTGGTTCTAAAGGATAGAGGCCAACCTATGTTTTTTGTTACGCCTGGGATTATACCTTTCAACAGGTGTAGGTTCCGAATATGCCTTATAAGCAAAAGCTTCTGCTATAGAAGTCTTTTCAAATAAATCATATCCACCAACTGTTGCCCATTTTCATAAATGGGGTGGTCGTAATTATCTACAAAAAAGTTTTTTACAATGTGTGATCTTGTAAATCCACACTTCTCGTAGAAATTAATTGTCATAGGGCTGTCGCCTGTACCAACATATAACTCGCTGCCTAAATTCTTATAGTAGTCAACAATATAGGCGATTAGATATTGTCCATATCCCTTTCGCTGATAGTTAGGAACAGTAACAATGTTCTTGATTTCATAAACACCGGATTGTTCTTGTGTAACAACGCAAAGCGCTTTCATATCGCCATCATACAAGGCGAACATTTCACCACGATACAAGTATTTCTCGATCATACTGATTTGTTCATCTGCAATAAGCAGCAAATCCAGGTACTTCGTTTTATCATTTTCATTAATTTTTATAATTTCCATTTTTTCGTCTTCCTCCTGTTCGTGTTAACTTTATTTAGGTAATTGCGAAACTCATTAACCGAAGTTATTGTATGCACAATAAATACTGTTTCGAAGCGGAAGCTAAGCCCGAAGGTAGCGTTGGAGCGAAGAAATAGCATTTGTTGTGTATACAATTATAAAGACTATATGGTTTCGTAATTGCCTATTAACTTTATTATTCCATAATACCATATTTATTTTCAAGAAGTGGAACATAGATCACTATAAAAAGAGATGGTGCATCGTAATATCACCTTGCTGATATGATTAACCTCACAGCAAATCATATCAGCATAATGATATTTTACGATAGTCCCCATCTACTATAAAAATTGCATATTCCGTATAATTCTTTGTATACTTTTGGGGGTTAAAAAGTATCTTTCTGACAGTTCAAAAACAGTCGTGCCGTTTTTGTAGCTATGATATATTTCAAAATTTCTTTCTTTAAAATAAGCTTTCGTATCAGTCTTTTCTCCCCATTTGCATTTTTTTGATTTTATTTTTGGAATGTAAATCACTTGCCCGTCAACATACTCTTGAATTTTTTCAATCAAGTCTTCCGGCAAAATTTCCAAAGCGTGAACATAGCTCATTGTGCCCTCCTAAATATGATTCTTTAGGATAGCAAAGGCTATTGATGTTTTTTGAGTGATATGCAATAGCCCTTGCTATGCACAATGTTTCCTGCTTTTCCGAATAGGTCATCACCTCCATCTGGTACTATTATAAGCTAAGGTACGTTATGTTTTCAAGTCACTAATTAGAGCCATAGGGGAAATGTACCTATACCTAAAATAGTAGGGTCAAATGATGGAATTTGATATTGGAATCGTCAAAACCAACCCTTAGATACTCTGAATGGATCATAAAAGAATTCGTTAAAACAACGGTTTTTTCTTTTCGTTAAAAAACATATATGGAAGATATTGACAAAAGATTGTAAAATGGTTATCATTTGATATATAGTTTAGACATTATACAAATTGGCTTCTAATTCAGTTTACATCCCTAAATTTCTAACCATCTATTTTTTCTTCATACTGAGGATAAAAACAGATTTTGATTCTGCTGGCATTACACATCTGGTTCAAGAAAAGCAGTATCAGTTTTATCTACAGTAACCAATATCCTAAAAAAGAAGATTATTTCCCATTCAGCAGTACCTGCCGACAAAGGAGTTGAGCATGGAAACCTTCAAAGCCTTTGTAGGGACATCAGACCTGCGATGGGAAGTGATTTTATAAATGGAGTCTGACGCTTTTTAAGGAAAGTCTCTAAAAAAACTTATGGAGGTAGTTATGGGTAAAAGGAAAAAATGGTTTGCACTTCTATTGGTATTTGCAATGCTGTTAACCTCGGTTGGCAGCTTCCCGGTGGAAGCACAGGCAGCAGCAAAACAGAAGACAGTCACAGTTAGTACACAAAAGCAATTAGAAGCGGCAATAGGGAACGCTCAGGTGGGGAAAATTATTATTTCTACGAAAGGAAAAGTAACATTAACGATTCCAAACAGTGCCAAAAGCAGTAATAAAAGCTTAGTTGTTAATGCGGCAAAGGCTACAATTGTGAATAATGCAAGCTTTAAATCAATTACGATTCAAGCTTCCAAAAAGTTCACTGAGAACGGAAAAGGCAATGCAATTGTACATAATAACAAAAAAGCTGTCTTAACCGTCTCCTCTAAGTCAAGTGTTAAGTCCCTGGTATTAAAAGGAGCGGACAGCAGGCTGACAATGCAAAAGGGTGCTGTAATCAAAGAAGCTACGATCCTTGGCTTGTCAGCAGACCTTAAGGTAGCAGCAGGAGCAACCATTGAGAAAGTAGCGGTAAAAAAGAAGGGGACCGTGCTCCACATCGTTGCAGATGGTAACGTGGTAATTGATGTTCTGGAAAAGGCCTCTATATCCTTAGGTGGTAAGGCAAGCTCTACCATTGTCAATGTTGATAAAAAAGCAGCAGGAACATCGCTGGAAGCAAGTGCAGCCATTTGGCTGGATACAAAAGCATCCATCGAGCTTACGTTGAAGGCAGGGGCAGAGGGCTCGACCCTAAAGGCGTCCGAGCAAGCTGCAACAGTAGCTGTAAAGAATGATACTGCGCAAGACGTAACGCTGGTAACAAAGAATGGTACAATCAAGATTGGAAAGGGTGAGGAGCTTAGGAGAGAAGAGCCTACCGGTAAGCCTATGACAGTACCTACATCGACACCGGCTCCTTCCAACAGCGGAGGTAATTCAAATCTTCCTGTAGACCCCACACCAACCCTTGTTCCGGTAGATAAAAATGGGTTTGATACCAAGGGACGTATGGTTGCTTCCTTTGGAACTCCCAGTGTAGACGGAACCGTAGATAAGGCTTGGGATAGCGCAGTACCGGTTACCTTAAAGGATACGACAGGAAAGACCGATACCACAGCAGAATTCCGGGTAATGTGGGATGAGAATGCACTTTATGTCCTTGCAAAGGTAAAGGACAGCGCTCTGGATGCAGCGGCAGGAAATGTTTATGAGAAGGATTCCATAGAAATCTTTCTGGATGAGAAAAATGACAAGACCAAGGACTATGGTGTAGATGATTTACACTTCAGAGTAAACTATAAGAATGAGCAGTCAGCAGATAATGGCGACTTGCGCAGATTCTATACCGCTGCTAAGGTAGTCAGTGATGGATATGTGGTTGAAGCAAGAATTGCACTTAATGATTTACCGGCGAAGAATGATAAGGTACTAGGCTTTGAATTGTCTCTCAATGACGCAAAGAGCGGCAGGCGAATCACAGCCCTTAATGTATTTGACAAGACGGGCACGGCATATGCGAACACAGGTCTTTTTGGCAACCTGCTACTGGCAGGAAAAGCAGTTAATTCCGTATCCGGCCTGAATCCTTATGATCTAATGAATCTGGTTTCAAACAGCAAGAAGATTTTACTGGAGCGTTATTCCAACGGAACCGTAGTAAAGGATCTGATTGCCCAGGCAGAAGCTGCAATTAAGAATGCTACTACAACGCAGAAGAAAATCGATGAATTATATGCAGCACTTGACAAAGCAGTTTCCAATCTAAAGCCTGACGGTAAGGATTACGATGACAAGGAATGCAAACAGGTTCCGATTAAATATAAGATGATCGATGAACATAAGGGAACTATTGAACGAATTTCATACAATACAAACTCGTATGATGGTAAAAATGAAGCCCGGGTGAAGGACTTCCTGGTATATCTGCCAAATGGTTATAATGCAGCGGATAAGACTAAGAAATATAACGTATTATATTTGATTCATGGTATGGGTGAAAATCAGAATACGGTATTCGGAGGACCCGGTCAGAATACGGAGATGATGAAGATCCTGGATAACATGATCTACAACAAAGAGCTTGAACCGATGATTATTGTAACACCTACCTGGACTTATCCGGGAGCGACAGGTGCACTGACAGATCTCTTCCACAATGAGCTTGTGAAGGATATCATACCTACGGTGGAAGCAAAGTACAATATCTATGCCGCATCCACCTCACAGAAGGATCTGATTGCAGCAAGAGAGCATAGAGCAGTGGCAGGATTCTCCGCAGGCTCCATGACGACCTGGAACACCTTCGTAAGCCGCGTGGAATACTTTAAATATTATATGCCAATCAGCGCAGGCTATTCAAAGGATACCGGAGTGAGTGATTATAAAGGAACAGCAGAGGAGAAACGTGCACAGTACTTAGAGAGCATTGTAAAGGAAGCCGGCTATGGACCAAATGATGTAAGCATCTTCTGTGCGACAGGCACCGCAGATATGGCCTATGGCGGCATGGTTAACATCGTAAATGCGATGAAGAAATGCGATGATACCTTCCTGTATACGGCGAATCTAAATAAAGGTAACTTCTACTTTATGGCTTTGGAAGGCGGTACCCATTCCTGGAACAGTGTTAACCGGTATTTATACAATATGCTGCCGGATCTGTTCAACAGCAAGAAGATAACCTTAGAAACTCCCAGCCCGATTGCAACCGATTTTAAGGGCTTTGATGCAAATGGACGCATGGTTGCTAACTTTGGAACCCCAAGCATTGATGGAGTAATTGATTCGGTATGGGAGAAGGCGGTGCAGGTATCAGCAGTCGAATCGAGTAAAACTCCGGTGAAGGCGAAGTTTCGGATGCTTTGGGATGATAAAGCCATCTATTTACTTGCAGAGGTAAAGGATGATGTACTAGACGTAACCTCTGGAAATGTATATGATAGAGATTCTGTAGAAATATTCTTTGATGAGAATAATGACAAGACAGTAAATTACAATAAGGATGACTTGCATTTTAGAGTAAGCTATGACAATAAGCAGTCTGCGGATAACGGGGATTTGGGAAGATTCTACACGAAAACCTCTCTGGTAAGCGGAGGATATATTGTTGAAGCAAGAATAGCGCTTACGACGAAGCCTGCAAACAATACAGTATTCGGAATTGATCTTTCTGTCAATGATGGAAGAGGCGGCCGAAAAGCTGGGCAGATCGGTGTCTATGATCAGAACAACGAAGCCTATAAGGATACCAGTAAATTTGGTGCTATCGTATTATCAGGAAGAGCAAGAGGCGCTGTCTCGGGACAAAATCCTTATGATTTGATGAGTTTATTGGAGGAAGGCAAAGAGATTAAGCTGGAACGCTACAAGAATGGGGCTGTTGTAAAGGAGCTAATTGCCGAAGCAGAAGCGGTATTGAAAGATAGAGAGGCTTCGCAAAAGGTAATCAATACGCTTTATAAAAGCCTTCGTTCAGCAATCGATGGATTGATATCCGATGGTAAATCGTACGACGATAAGGAATGCAGAAGGATCCCAAAGGATTACTTAACCATCGATCAGCATCCGGGCACCATTGAGAGAATCACATATAATACCAACTCTTACGATGCCAAGAATGAAGCGCGCGTTAAGGATTTTCTGGTCTATCTGCCAAACGGCTATGATCAGAATGACAAGACCAAGAAATATAATGTATTATACCTGATTCATGGTATGGGTGAAAATCAGAACACGGTATTCGGCGGCCCAGGTGAAAATACCGACATGATGAAGGTGCTTGACAACATGATTTATAACAAGCAAATAGAACCACTCATTATTGTAACTCCAACCTGGTCATATAAAGGTAATTCCGGTGATTTCAGCGTGATTTTTACGCAAACAGAGAATTTCCACAATGAGCTTGTGAAGGATATCATTCCTACGGTGGAAGCGAAGTACAATACCTATGCAACTTCTACCTCTGAGCAGGATCTGATTGCTGCGAGAGAGCACAGAGCATTAGGCGGTTTCTCCATGGGCTCCTCCACAACCTGGAATACCTTTATCAGCAGGATTGATTATTTTAAGTATTACATGCCAATGAGCTTAGCTTGCTTAAAGAACGATGGTTTGGAGGCTTATGAAGGAACTGCCGATGAAAAACGCGCCGAATATCTGGCAGATGTAATCAGAAAAGCCGGATATGGACCGAATGATGTAAGTATTTTCTGTGCTACCGGTACAGAGGATATGGCTTATGGCGGTATGGTTTCCCAAATTAATGCGATGAAAAACGTAAATGATATCTTCCTATATACGGCTGATTTAAATAAGGGTAACTTCTATTTTATGACCTTAGAAGGTGGAACACATACCTGGAACTGCGTAAATCGGTACCTGTATAATATGCTTCCAGATTTATTCAACAATAAGTCAATCGATCCGGCAACCATCCCGGTAAGAAACCGTGTAATCTTTGACAAAAACGACGGTACAGGTTTTGCTGCAATCAGGAGGGCATACAATGGAGCTGTTAAGCTTCTGACTACGGAAGTAAAAATGCCCGGAGCTGAACTGGTTGGCTGGAGCAAAGCTGCTGATTCCGTAGAAGTTGTTACACCGGAAGCAGATGGTACTTATAAAGTAACAGGAGATACGACTCTGTATGGCGTATGGAAATGGAGTTCTCCATCCGTAGCTAGTGAGATAGCCTCAGGAGCGGTCTCAGTAGATGCTTCTGCACCGCAAAATATCAAGCTTGCGGTAGGAGTGTCCGGCTCTACGATCAGTGTGTCCGGTTCCGCTATCAGTGTCTCCGGCTCTGCGCTCGGAGTACCCGGAACAATTGTTGCCGGTGCCGGTGCTGACTTTACACTTAATGTTACAAAGAGTGTAAGTACCAATGTAACAGGCAAATATATTGTTCAATATGCAGCAGTTGGTGTAAATGATACAAACGAAAGCGTTGTTAACTGGAAGAACATAGTCGTTACAGGAAATAATGAGGTAGTCCAGGTTGAAGCTGCTCCGGTGGATAGAAGAATACTGATTCGAGTTATCAGCGGGGAAGGTTGTAAATTTCTAAACAGTGAGATTATTACACTTGCAACGAAAAAATAGAGTTTATTGGTAAAAGCTACGTATTGATAAGAGATAAGAGTGAAGGAAAATAACTTCCAAATGATTCATTAAGGCCTTTTCACAAAGCGAATATATTCGCTTTGTGAAAAGGTCATCAAAAAGTGAAAGGCACGGGAGTATGAATGAAAACAGCGAAGGCATGATTTTGTCTTCGCTGTTTTCATTGTGTGCTGTATCACGCCAGTCGGTGGATGCATGTTCTTTTGCAGATTCATAAACAGTTTTGTTATCTTTTGGAGAATACGTTCTTGCAAAAAGGCTCATAGATTATTTATTTTGTACTCTTTCGAAAATAAGAAAAAAAATTCTCTGAGCAATAAGTAAAAAAAAGTGTAACCGGAATGCTAAGTATCGCTAAAGCGGCAAATAGTCCTACATTGATGAATGAAACTGATTCCAAATATAAAATTGGAGCAAACAATCCGGCACATAGATAAAAGCCCACCGCAGACAGAATGCACAGAATGATACGCAGAACGTTCAAGGGCTTACAAGACCGAAGCAAAGCCAGCAGGTAAGCAAATCCGCTAATATAGTATAGTACGGTACCGTCACCAAATTCAGTGATCCCAATCAGAGGAAGACCCCAGGTTAAAATGATATGATTAATAAAAATCAAAAGAGCATAAGGCATAGCCTGGAGGATGACCGTTGGCAAAAAGGAGCCTTTGATTTTTTTATGATCGGGCTCGAAGGAGAGGAATAAGGAGGGAAAGCCCTCCAGCATGCAATCCATAAGTGTGATCTGGATTGGAATAAAGGGGAAAGGTAGAAGCATTAACAGACTGAGCATGGATAAAAAGGCGGAATAGAGAGTCTTAATAAAAAACAGACCTGCTACACGTGTAATGTTGTTAACCACTCGTCTGCCCTCATAAAGGATGTGAGGAAGAGCATCAAAGTTGCCATCCAGCAGCACCAACTGGGATACTTGTCTTGCAGCGTCACTGCCGGAGCCGATGGCTATGCTGCAGTCAGCCTGCCGCAAGGCGAGCACATCATTTACGCCATCTCCGGTCATGGCAACGGTATGCCCTTTTTCCTGAAGAGCCTTGACCAGAGTACATTTCTGAGTAGGAGAAACTCGTCCGAAGACAGTATACTCTATTGCGGCGTCACGAATCTCTTCCTCTGTCTGTAAGAGAGAAAGATCGATACAGCGGTCGTAGCCCTCCAGTCCTGCTTTTCGAGCGACTGCCGAAACAGTCTGAGGGTTATCACCGGAGATCACCTTAATGGTTACCCCTTCCTGCCGGAAAAAAGAGAGAGTTTCCCTAGCCTCTGGACGAACAGGATCATTGATACGAATGAAAGCCAAGGGAAGAACCTCCAGAGGGGCATCAGTATCCGGAATGTTTTGGCTATAGCCAAAGCATAATACCCGGTCTCCGGCCTCCATACCAATTCGTATTCCGGTTTCTATGAATTCTGGAAGAGTGGTGGAAGCACCCAGGAGCATCTCAGGAGCACCAAGAACGTAGGTACCCAGAGAGTCAAAGGTAACACTACCCCATTTGCGCTGGGAGGAAAATGCTTTTTTTGATACAACCTGCCAGTTACAGTGAGGTGAAAAGTGATTTTTTAAGGCAAGAATTGTGGCGTTGTTATCCTCACATACCGCGAGATAGCTCTCCAAGGCCTCCTGTCCTGAAAAAACTGCGGGCTGCTCAAGCCAAAGGGCTTCCAGTACCTGCATTTCTCCTTGTGTGATTGTTCCGGTTTTATCAAGGCAGAGCATATCCACATGAGACAATGCTTCAATACAGTATAAATCCTGTACCAGTACCCGCTTTTTAGAAAGGGCAATTACACCAGTCGCCAGCGATATGCTGATCAGCAGTACCAGCCCCTTGGGCAGCATACCCAGCAGAGCGGCAGCTGTTGAAACCACTGACAGGAATAACGTGTCACCGCGAAAGAGAAAGGCTTGGATAAAAAGCAGAAGCCCTACGGGCAAAATAAAATAGCCCGTCAGCTTTGTTACCCTTCCCATTGCATCCACCAGCTGAGACTTCATCTTACGATGCTTTTTTGCTCCATGGGACAATTGATAGACAAAGTTATCCATACCAACATGCTCCACCTTTGCAAAGCATCTTCCGCTGACGACAAAGCTGCCGGACAGCAGCTTGTCGCCCTGTTTTTTGATAATGGGGTCAGCTTCTCCGGTGAGCAGTGATTCATTTACTTCGATTTCCCCGCTGAGGACTTGGGAATCGGCACAGATTTGTCCGCCCATTTCCAGGATACATACATCATCCAATACCAGTTCGTCCACGGTGATTTGACACACCTGATTATCTCTTAGAACCTTTGTCATCGATTGGGATAAGAGAGAGAGCTTTTCTACCAGCCATTTTGCATACCACTGCTGGAATACACCAATGGTGCTATTTAAAAAGATAACAGCCAGAAAGGTTAGGTTAGCCCAGGCGCCTACGAGAGCAAGGGCGATGCCGATGATGATATTAAGAAGATTAAATAGTGTAAATACATTGTCACGGATGATATCCCAATTTGACTTTGATTTACTGTCAGGGATTTGATTCCTAAGACCCTGGTGATAGCGTGATTCCACTTCCGCCTGTGTTAATCCCTTTACGGGATACTCATAGGAGGAAGCTTGTTGATTTAAAATGTGCTCCTTGCGTTTGTTTTTATGTTTCATTCGCGTTACTACTCCTGTATGTTTTATGTTATCGTGATCAATCTTATGGTGCAAAGGGTTAATTGTACCGTAGTATTTAATATAAATTTAGCATATCAGTACTTTATTAAAGAGAGATTAAAGAGAACAAAAGATTTATAAATTACAAATAGCTTAATACATTTCGTTTCTCAATGACCAAACTATGTTATACTATAGAAGATCCTAGAGTCGAACCAAATCAAGGTCAGCGGATTCAACATTTAGAATAATGGATAGAAACGCTGTGAATTTAATCTCTTTTTAATGAGATTCATTTAAAGTAATAGGGTAATCAAATCCATAAGGAGGTAATGTATGCGAATCCTAGTCGTTGAAGATGAGCCTGATTTAAATGATGTAATAGCAAAGAAGCTGGAGTCGGAGCATTATGCCGTAGACCGGTGCCTGGAGGGTGATGAAGCGCTTGACTACATTCGTTGTGCCGAATATGATGCGATTATTCTTGATATTATGTTGCCTGGCATTAGCGGGCTTGAGGTATTACAAAGAATCCGCCTCCAAAACAATAAAACCCCGGTTCTGCTGCTGACTGCGCGCGACAGTATCGAGGATCGGGTGGCTGGGTTAGATAAGGGGGCAGATGATTATCTTGTTAAACCCTTCGCTTTTGATGAATTATTGGCAAGAATCCGTGCGATGATTCGAAGGTCATCGGGTCATGTGAGTAATCTGCTTATCGTCGAAGATCTGGTCATGGATTGTGATCTAAGGGAAGTGACGCGAAGTGGCATCCCCATATCCCTATCCAGTAAGGAATTTGCCATTCTCGAATTTATGATGCATAATCAAGGCATTGTATTAACCAGGGAAAAGATCTCGCAGCATATCTGGAACTATGATTATGAAGGCGGTTCCAATGTAATTGACGTATATATTCGTTATTTAAGGAAAAAGATTGACGAAGAATTTACACGTAAACTAATTCATACGATCAGGGGAACAGGATATGTTCTGAGGGAAGAGGAATGAATAAAGTTTCCATTAAAATGAAAGTAACGCTTTGGTATACCACACTGATGATTATTCTTGTTGCGTTGATGTTAACCTTCATTTTTTTTGTCAGTAAGAGACGGGAGGAAACAACGGCACACAATGTTCTGATCAAAGTCGTAGAGGATAGCCTTAATAAAATAGAGTACAGGGGCGGGAAAATCCTCCTCCCGGATAATTTTGACTTCTTCTACCGGCAGGTCTATTTATCAGTGTACGATAAGAAGCTGCAAAGATTATATGGAGAAATCCCGGAGCACCTGGAGCCTCCCCGGGATTTTGTGGATCATTCCGTGAGAACAGTAAATACCGGTAATTTGATAGGCTATGTTTATGATTATCGAATTTCCTTTGAGGGCGATGATGATGTATGGATTCGAGGCATGACAGCAATCTCTGATTCGTATAGTGCATTAATCACAATGCTCTATATTGCTGGTATTACACTTCCTTTTCTGGTTGTTATTGTAGCTTTGGGCGGATATTTGATTACAAAGCAGGCGTTTAAACCGGTGAGACAAATCAGTGAGGCCGCCGAGCACATTGGTGGCGGCCGGGATCTGTCACAGCGAATCCAGATTGGCGAAGGTCAGGATGAGATATACACCCTTGCAAAAACATTTAACGATATGTTTGGCCGCCTGGAACGATCCTTTGAAAGTGAAAAGCAATTTACTTTGGATGTTTCCCATGAGTTGAGAACTCCTGTCTCAGCCATTGTGTCGCAGAGTGAATACGCTTTGGAGAATACACAGACCTTGGAGGAGGCAAAAGACGCTCTTTCGGTGGTTTTGGTACAAGCTCGTAAAATGTCAGGGTTGATTTCACATCTCCTTATGCTTTCCAGAATTGATATGGGACACAAGATGCTGACATTGGAACGACTTAATCTGAGTGAACTTACTGAGATGGTTGTAGACGAACAGAATGAAACAGCAAATGAAAAAAATATTACAATACGAGCAAAAATAGAATCGGACCTGTATGTGCAGGCGGATGAAACAATGATGTTTCGTATGCTTATTAACCTGGTGTCAAATGCCATCACCTATGGGAAGGCTGGCGGCACGATTGAAATTGAGCTTATCAAAACCGAGAACAGTATCGCTGGTTCAGTAAAGGATGACGGAATTGGGATCGCCGAAGAAGATCTCCACCGGATATGGGAACGCTTCTACCAGGTCGATCCTTCCAGAAATGCCACCAAGAGCGGCGGTGGCATGGGACTGGGGCTTTCCATGGTTAAGTGGATTGTGGAGGCACACGAGGGTAGTGTTTCAGTTTGCAGCAGGCTGGGAGAAGGCAGTGTGTTTACCTTTATGCTCCCTTTGTTGATATAAATTTATATATTTAATAATTCTTTGTTTATCAAATCCAGACAACCTGTTCTTCGAAAGGGGTGATCGATTGAGAAAAGAAAAAAAGAGCGTATTAAGAAACAAGCTAATCCAGGGCATGACCCGTATTTTTATATGTGGTACATGTTTATTCTCCCTGACTGCTTGTGAAAAAAAGGTAGAAACAGAACGTTCTTACGAGCAAGCAAAAATTCCGGTAACCCAGGAACCAGCTGCGCCGGACTCAGAAAATGTTCAGGAGGCCGCGCCGCCTGATATAGCGGTGACCGATATTCCTGCCAAATCATTGATCAGCATGGAAGGGAAAACAATCCTGGAGAGGTTTGATGTTCCCCAGGGATTTACAAGGGCAAAATCAGAAGAGGGAGCCTTTGCCTGCTACCTTCAGAATCTGCCGTTAAAGGAAGCTGGTGCTAAAGTAAAATATTATGATGGCAGAGAAAAGCAAAAGAATGTTTATTTGGCCGTGGTTGATTTTAGTTTGGGAGAAAGGGACTTGCAGCAGTGTGCCGATGCGGTAATCCGGTTAAGAGCGGAGTATTTATATTCTGTGGAACGATATGAAGATATAAATTTTAATTTTGTAAGCGGCTTTCAGGCACAATTTTCGAAATGGGCTGCCGGCAATGGCATCTCTGTGAATGGCAATCAGGTTTCCTGGAGTACCAATAGCAAGAACAATAGTTCTTACGAGAGCTTTCAAAAATATCTGGACATCGTTTATGCCTATGCTTCCACTTTGTCCTTAGAAAAGGAACTTAAGGAGAAACCATTTTCTGACTTGGCCATTGGAGATGTATTTATACAAGGGGGAGCCCCGGGGCATTGCGTCATTGTTGTTGATATGGCGGTGAAGGAACAAACAGGAGAAAAAATATTTATGCTGGCTCAAAGCTATATGCCGGCGCAGGATATTCAGATTTTAAAGGGGGATAAGGATGATTCTCCATGGTTTTCTGCAAATATAGAGGAAACTTTGAACACGCCTGAGTGGACGTTCCAGGTTTTAGACCTAAGAACCTGGTAGGAAAGACTCTTAATATTGACGCAGCATGATTGACATTTTGGTGCGTATAGTTCATAATTTCCCTGTAAAACAACAGAAGCAGTTCCATGGCTGTTTTAAAGCCTTTTTAAAGACGGAAAACAACATAAAAATTAACGTAATTTATGGGCAAAACCATTTTTCTATGGTTTTGCCCATGCTTGCGTTATGAATCTTTTGATGTTAAATTTTATCTGCACCGGTCTTGAGCTTTACACATCCTCTTGGGAGAATTAATGCCAATATTCTGTATCTACCGTAATCCAATTAGCAGGGTCACGGGAAGGGTAACTGTCACTATAGTTCTCAACTCGCTCCAGCATTCGAATGTATGCCTCTGCTGAATTGAAGGTTGCGTCAATATTAACAAGGTCTGGTCTTGATTCCAATTTTTTCAGCAGATCGGGAATTAAGCCATAATGAGCTATGCCCCGGTCACCATTGATATCAAAGGTACGATTGCCGGTAACCTGTCTGTGGAACTGCACGGTATCAACGCCGGTGTTATATACACCAGGATGTAGGGAACGGAAGCTGCCGTCATCATAATTTACATTCGCATATACGCCAGAAAAATTATCAAAATTCGGAAGCATGCAGGCTCCATTCACGTCACTTCCGTAAGGAATGCCAAGAATCATATCATCCCTTGGATTGTCATTGGTATTGTACCAGGAAGTAGGAACCTTATAAGGACCTCCGTAAGTCTGATATTCTGCATTTTCCATTACTCCATAGGAGGGTACACCACTGCTGCTTAGGTCAATCATGTACGCAAGATAATCAGAGACACATCGCTGATGTTTGCTTAAGGTCTCCCAAAGCATAGGAGAAATAATACCTCCAAGCTGCATTACTTTTATCATGCGAGGAATGTCCATCTGCTCCCAGGCAGCAGCTTCCGGCTGGAACATATCAAGAATGCGTGTGTGGGATGCAATGATACCGGGATATTTCTCATCCCATAAAATATCAAGTACAGCATTCAATGTCTTATCACTCATATGATCCACTTCAACAACGAATTTCTTTTCAATGAGCTTCTCAATGAGCCATTTGCCTGTCTCCGTAAGACCCAGGGAATTAGCATGTCCCTGTGCTTCTATGGGAAGATTTGCTTTTGGTTGCTTGTAAAATACACGAGGATTGGTGCTGACCTCCGGCTGATAGAAATCACCGGTTTGGAAATAATTCATAATACTGAAAATCTCACCTTGATAGATTTGTGATCCGCCAAAGCCATTGTTAATCGCATGGATAGGGAAAATACTACGGATACCCAAAGCATAATACTTATCAAGCTGGGCTTCAATCCCGGCAAGCTTGGCATCGCAAGCTTCTTTACTCAGTTTGCCTGCCTTGTATAAGCCGATATAATCCTGGTTTGCTCCAAAGGGAGTATCCAGTTCAGTCCCTAAAAAAACGGCCATTTTTCCTTCGCTGATTACGCTACGTGCTTCATAGGTATTCTTAACTACGCGAAACCACCCTTTTCCGGGACCACCGCATTGTGCATCAATATAATCTTGCATCGCGTAAATGTTTTGGATTTGAAGATCTGTAATTACCATATCATCGGTGGGTGCATTTTTATAAGGGGGCACGGTGTTCATTAATTTACCGAGAGTTTCATTATTTACACATTGCTGCACGAGAACGCGCTGACCTGCCAGCCAGGAACGTTCCAGCCATTTATAATAAGTCTGCTGATGATCCGTTGAATAACTGGTTGGCCAGTAACTAAAATCCGGATAACCGCTGGTATTATGGGATTGATTATTGTCTACTAACTTTCCCCAAAGATCCAGGGCGCCATTGATCCCATGCCAGCCGGCACAATTATCCAAGGCCTGAGCAATGCCAAGGGGATGGAAGGGCTCCATCACAAAGGTAACCTGGCCGGAACCTAAGAAATGATTGAGATGCGCATGGGTATCAGCATAACCGATGATATTCTCCCCAATACCTGGACGGGCTAATGCATTTTCCGGGGCAATGGTGGAGCCATCCGCGCCTTTGATATCTACACATGGATCCGCCTCCGGAAATGGATTTGTACCGGTAGTGCGTTCGAAGTTAAAAAGGCAGCTGGAGTCAACGGAACCTTTCCATACAAGGGAGGTGCCGGATATTCCTACGTACTGTTTCTTCGTTACAGAAAATAAGCTAAAGGCTCCGCCGGCTTGGGGATCTATTTTCCATTGAATACTATTTTGCCGATCCGTATTGCGAATAATTGCCTGGAAGAAATTAATATTAAGCCATTTTCCATCGTTGTCATACAGAATGTAGACACCGAGTGCGGACGGTTTTAAGTAAAAGGTGATAGCTTCGGACGAAGTAAGCGCCTGCGCCTCATATCCGGCATTATTTCCTAAGAGATATTTGCCGTTATAAACTGATTTTATCTTGTAATATTGGTTTGCCAAGGAATATTGTGACTGTTCCGATGTAATTTCTGCCGCCGAAATAGTTGTATAAAGCGGAGAACCTGCGGATGTAGAAAAAAGTATGATAACCATTAAAAATGCTAATATTTTTTTTGTTTTTTTCATAAAATGCCACCCCTTTTTGTGATTTAGATAACGCCGTTACTAAAATCATATCAATAACAAAAATACTAAGTACTACCTTACAAAATTTCATTGCAAAGCTGTAAAGACGTAGGAAGAATAAACTTGATTCTGTTCCTATGTTTTAGACAAAGTCAGTAATCATTCGTAACACCTCCCTCTTTCGCTTTTTTCTTAGAGTTTTACGTAGAATCAGATGCACTGTGCCTGGCCTCGGAGTGCGAAATCCATGTAATTGATCCTATACTGAGTTTAATGTTATGAAATGGTAAAATATATCAAAATATCACTTTTTGTTGCAGTATTTCGCGTTTTTTAGGCATGTGTAATAATAACAAGAAAAATTGATATAAAAAGGGATATATTGATATTATAAACCTAACTACCATGATATAGTAAAATCAGTAAAAGATTTTCAATGGTTCAGGCTATTGAAGTTCGAAGTACGGAATAAATCATTATAAGAGTAGGTATTTGCGAAACTCATTAACTGAAACTATTGTATACACAGCAGACACTATATCGAAGCGGAAGCTAAGCCCGAAGGAAGCGTTGGAGCGAAGGAACAGTATCTGCCGTGTATACAATTATAAAAATTATATTGTTTCGCAATTGCCGAATTATACGAGATAGGGAAGGAGATATGAATGCAAATTCCGAGATTTTTAAAAAAATTTGGGGGTCAGTACCAATTAAGCAAGAGGGGATTATCCTTCAAAGAAAAGCTAACGCTGGCACTTCCGGGGCCGGCCTCTGTCATTGGTCCCATCATTATCCATAATACGCTAATGAAGTTCTACACAGATATTATTGGTATCAATCCTGTATATATCGGATGGATTTACTTCATCTACAATATATGGAATGCGATTAATGACCCGCTTCTTGGTGTATATGTGGATAAGCTGAGGTACAATCCGAAAAGAGGTAAATATGTATACCTGATGCGTGTTACCGCTCCGGTTATGATGCTTTCCATGTTCGGTATGCTGTTGTCAAGTCCTGCCTGGGAGGATTGGGTGATTTTTTTAATGCTTCTTCTGGAGCTGTTCTTCTTTGATACGGCTTATACTGTCTATAGCGTGGCATATCAGTCTTATTTTTTTGTTGCGGCACCGACCCAGGAAGAGCGGATTGATGTTGAGGTTATTCGATCCTATATTGGCAACGCCATTGGTTTCGTAACTACGATTATACCGACACTGTTATTGGTAGGAAATGGAAACAGAAAGTTGATCGTACCGATTTTTACTCTCGTGATATGTTTGAATGTATTGCTCTATATCATTGCTTTACGAACGTTAAAGGATAAAGCAGAACTTTATACGAATGTAGAGCAGCAGGTGCATCATAGCGCCGGTGAAGTTTGGCAGGAAGCCTTTGCGATCATGAAATCAAAGCCTTTTCTTACCTATATTATTTTCTTTATTACGGCAAGGGGAGCCATGGCATATTATTTTACACCGTTTCTTTTTTTTATGGATAAGGTGGTTAAATCCTCTGGAGTGGTAGCTACGATTGCTGACGTAGTACCTGGTCTGATCATGCTGGCCATTTTACCGATTGTTGGCAACTATATCAAAAGAATTGGTAGCAAAAATATGATTCTGTTATCCTATCTTCCCGCTGCATTAGGCTTTGGAGGCCTTTTGGTTATCAATAACCCCTGGCATGCAGTCCTATGCTTTACCGGTATTGTTGTCAGTCTGAATATGGTTCAAACAGCCGGGGTGGCAATCAATGGAGCACTCATCGATGATAATGAGATGAGCACCGGAGTAAGAAAGACAGGGCTGTACAATGGGATCTTTGCTTTATTTGCAACTACTTTAACCAGCGTTCAGTCGATTATATTTACCTACGTAATTAATAGCTTTGGATATAATGGAACTGCGGCTGTTCAAACAGAACATGCTGTTTTGGGCATTCGAATAGGAGCCGGCCTGGTACCAATCATTATGGGAGCAATCGGACTTATTCCACTTCTTCTGTTTCCAATTGATAGAAAAAGAGAAAAGGAAATTTCTGAGTACAGCGAAAAGCTTAGAAGAGGTAAGGAAGAAGTGACAGAAAGAGAAGAGTTAAGTAGAATGAGCAGGGCTGAATAGAAAGAGAAGGGAGGAAGTTCATGCAAGCACATCTGGCGATTTGTCCAGGAGGAGCATGGATATCATAAGATGAAAAGAAAATTAGTAACAACGAGTGGGAAGAAATTCATTGATTTGCAGGGCAGACATACATTATTGCACGGCATCAATATGGTCTGCAAGGAAAAAGAAAGAAATTACATAGGAGATTATAAGGAAGAGGATTTTCAGAAGCTAAAACAATGGGGTTTTAATGTCATCAGGCTGGGAATCTTCTGGGACGGGGTGGAACCCCAGCCCGGCCAATATGATGACCATTATCTGACCGAAATTGATAAGTTCATCATAATGGCACAACAGCATGGAATCAGCGTATTTTTAGACATGCATCAGGATTTGTTTAGCTGTAAATATGCCGATGGAGCTCCGGAATGGGCAACGCTTACAGATGATCTGGAGCATGTACAGACAGAATTATGGAGTGAATCCTATTTACTAAGCGGTGCTGTGCAGGCAGCCTTTGATAACTTCTGGAACAACAAGAAGGCAAGGGATGGTATCGGAATACAGGATCACTATATTAGTATGTGGAGGTATCTTGCTACAAGATATAAGAATCATGAGTCGGTTATCGGCTACGATATCATGAATGAGCCATTTGTTGGTTCCGGCGTGAATCAGATTATAGCTATGCTTTTGACGGAAATAGGCAAAGCCATGTTCACAGACGAAGAGATGGATATGGAAAGGCTCATGGCTATGTATACGGATCCGGTGCAAAAAATGGATATCATGAAGCTGCTTAACGATAAGAAATTGTATAAAAGCATTATGGAAAGTGTACAGGCATTACCTCAGCAATTTGAAGCGACCTATTTGAATGATTTTTACAATAAAGTCGGAAGAGCGATACGTGAAGAGGATGAGAATACCATGATCTTCCTTGAGGCAAACTATTTCAGTAATGCGGGAATGATGTCTGGTATACGACCGATTACAGATGGGAATGGGGTACAGGATAAAAATCAGGTTTTTACTCCTCATGGCTATGATATTCTGGTGGATACCGATCAGTATAATCAATCCTGTAATGAGAGAATAGACGTGATATTTGAAGCCCATAGAAGTGTCCAGGATAAATTAGATTTACCGATGTTGGTGAGCGAATGGGGCTGTTACCCTGATGCTACAGAGGAACAGCTGCCGCAGGCTGCATATCTGGTTAATATTTTTGAAAAGTATCTGGCCAGTGATACCTATTTTGACTTTTCTCATATAAATAACAATCTGATTACAAAGGTTATTGTAAGAGCATATCCAATGAAGGCTGCCGGAGAAATTGTTAGTTACAGCTATGATTATAAAGACGGTACCTTTGACTGTAAGATAGAGGAGGCAGGAGATACAGGCAGCAGTATCCTATATATACCGGATTTGGAACAGATAGGAGAAGTATTGCTGGAACCATTTGGGACTGGGTATACTGTGGAAAAAATTGAGGATAGTAATTCCGGCTACATAATCATACCTGCTGTCGGGAATGAGCCAGAAAGGCATTTTAGGCTTTTAACAAAGAAGGAGTAGGTTGAAAAAAGATCATTTTCATTTTTTCTATTTCCGTCTGCTCAATGATTGAATGGAGCATCAAAATTAGAAGACGAGTGTATTAGTTTGATATAAGGAAGGCAGGGATTTCGAATAAACTGGGAGGATATTTGGAACCAGGAGAATAATATTAATCTTTACCACTGTAGAACCTGCTGTTTTACAGTGGTTTTATCAATTTAGGGAT
The DNA here is from genome assembly GCA_023392995.1 of Bacillota bacterium. GTDB lineage: Bacteria > Bacillota > Clostridia > Lachnospirales > Lachnospiraceae > Mobilitalea. The sequence continues at coordinate 9,886 of JAEWMZ010000107.1, read as the reverse complement.
GTACAGTAAAAAGCAGGTAAAAAATAATTCAAAGAATGCAGGTGAAATTAAAGCATACAAAAGGATTCTTGTAGTGTCTCATAGTAGCACACGCTGGAATTCTTTTCATATATGTCGATTGAATCACGTTTTATTAGTATGTTACACTATCGGGTGTGAATGATTATTGATCTGATTTACAAAATTTGAGAAAATTTATTAATATGGTAAAAAGACCATTTATGGGCGACTATTTATGGGTGTATTATATATAATAAAGGCATTATATGGAAAGGGAATATAAGGAAGGAACTATATGGAAAGATATTATGTGGGATGACATTGTATGAAATTACATTATATGGAAAGGTGGATGTGTTGTGGACATTCGAATCGCGATTGTTAAGAGGCTAAATCAACTGATCCTTCAACAAAATATTACTGTTAACGAGACAGCAGTACGCTCTGGCGTACCGCCCTCTACTCTAAAAAATATTCTTTATGGAAAAAGTCAAAACATCGGAATTGCGACATTAAAAAAAATATGTGATGGTTTAGAAATAACCATTCAAGATTTTTTTGCTGACTCCGTCTTCCTTGATTTAGAGCAAGAACTCAAATAAGAGTCTATGTGTTAGAGAAAATTTTTTTATATTGAAGTTAGTTTGGGCTAACTTCAATAGAGATACTAATTTTTTTTGTTAAACAGTTAGATAAGACTAACTAAAGGCGGTGAAAATGAACGAAGTAGTAAAAAGAATGATGAGTAATAAAAAGATAACCCTTGCGGCAGAATTACGATCGAAAAATAAGACGATAGATTCCATTGAACTTCTAATGAACCTACTTAAGAATCTTTTTTATTCGACTTCCTGCCAGGAAACAGAGAGTGAAGAAAATAAGATTTGTGGACAGCTGGAGGAAATTGAAAGAATTCTGGTTATATTATTAAAGGATTATTGCAGGGACGAGCTGCAACGAAAAAAAGTAGTATCGAAATTTTTAAACAAGCTGCCGGATATCTGCAGGTTAGTAACTTCTGATGTGGAAGCGGCCTATGCCGGTGATCCTGCGGCAGCTGATTATGAGGAAATCATTTTAGCCTATCCAGGTCCCTATGCCATTATGGTTCAAAGAGTGTCTCATATCCTATACCAGCAGAAGGTGCCAATTCTACCGCGGATGATGACAGAGTATGCCCATTCCATGACAGGAATTGATATTCACCCCGGGGCAGACATTGGAGAGTCTTTTTTTATTGATCATGGAACCGGTGTTGTAATTGGAGAAACTGCTAGCATAGGAAGAGCTGTGAAAATATATCAGGGTGTGACCTTAGGTGCATTATCGACCTCGGGTGGCCAGAAATTAAGGAATCAAAAGAGACATCCAACTGTGGAAGACTTTGTAACGATATATGCAGGGACATCTGTTCTAGGAGGAAATACGGTGGTGGGGGCACATTCCGTAATTGGAAGCAATGTATTTATTACAGAATCGGTTCCGGAAAATACAAGAATCCGACTTGATAATGAGAACAGGAATGTCTATTTATTGGATGAGAGGCAGGAAGAAAGGCGGCTTATGGTATGGAACAGTGCACAGAATTAATTAAGCGGCTGGATATGATGAAAGGATCTGAGATGATTTTTCTCTGCTTTCCCTATGCCGGGGGAGGAGCATCAGTTTATAATCCCTGGGAGAAGAGCATGCCGGAGGGAATTAGAGTTTGTCCCATCCAACTGCCCGGACGGGAAGAACGTATCATGGAAAAACCGTACACGGATCTAGCTGTGGTGATCGAGGATGTCATGAATATATTGGGAAACTATAACAATGATATTGTGCTCTATGGACATAGTATGGGAGCTAAAATTGCATATGAGGTCGGGAAGCGGCTGGAGGCTGAAGGAAAAAGTGTCAAGCTCCTCATTGTCTCAGGAAGCAGACCTCCTCATGTAGCAGAGCCGAATCCCATTTGTCATCTGGAGGATCATGAGTTTAAATGCGAGCTGGCTCGCTTTGAGGGTACACCCAAGGAAATATTGGAATGTGAAGAAATATTGGATTTTTTTCTTCCCATGCTTCGAGCAGATTTCACCATGGATGAATTGTACAAACCAAAGAATAGAATAAGAATGAGATGCCCTGTTTTAGCACTGGGTGGAGAGAATGACGCAGAGGCAGATGTACACGAGATAGCAGCATGGGAGGAATATGCATCCGACGCCTTTGAATATTGCATATTCCCAGGTGGGCATTTCTTTCTTAAGAGCAGTGAAAAAGAGCTGCTCTCGTTCATATGCTCTAAGATAATGGAGTACTCCTGAAATGAGAGTGAAAGAATTTATAGAGGCTGATTTAGGTGTATTTCATAGTTTGGAGGAAAGGGAGGTACACCTATGGCTGATTCGGTGGCCTAACATTGAATCCATGATCTTGGAACATTGGAATCTGCTGGAGGACAGCGAAAAATTGGAGGTTTCCAAATACAGAAACCAGGTGGATCGAATGTGCAGCGGGGCAGGAAGAATTATTTCTAAAATGCTTCTGGCTCAATATTTGAAGGTTGCAAACAGCGATATTAAGATAGTGAAAGGAAAATTTGGAAAGCCTGGGATGAAGCGAATCAAGGGAAAAGATCTGCTAAAATATAGTGTTTCTCACTCAGCAGATATGGTGGTGATTGCTGTGACGAAAAATCTAACAGTTGGAGTAGACACCGAAATAGTACGAGCTTTCCCGGAATATAAGGAAATTGCGGGTAATTTTTTTACGAAGATGGAAAGTGAGGCAATCTGCAAAAGTCAAAATGCAGAACTCTTCTTTTACTATTGGACAGCAAAGGAAGCTTATGTTAAAGCGTTGGGCTTAGGGCTGCATAAGAGCTTAAATTCTTTCTCTGTTCAAGCGGGTCACATTGTTGAAGGAGGAAAGCTTAGATCAGATTGGCAGGTGATTTCCGGCAAAGACCAGAAAGAATACACTACAACGATAGCAGTGAAATCGAAGGGAGGATCAAGATGCATAAGAACATACGCTACAAAAAGGATTTTAGCAAATACGAAAATTTGGAGGGCTGGGAGCGCCTTACCCTCGGAGAACAATTGGAAGCCTGGGCACAGCGATATAAAGGAGAGGTAGCAGTGGTGGAGGGGGAGCAGGAGATTACCTACGAACAGTTAGATCACAAGGCAACTGCTCTTGCTTATGCTTTTATGGACGAGGGAATACAACCGGGAGATAAGGTGCTGGTACAACTACCGAATCGAATCTCCTTTGTTTTGACCTTATTTGCCCTAACCCGGGCAGGAGCGATTCCGATCCTGGCGTTACCCGCGCATCGGGAAGCTGAACTGGAGGGAATTATCAAAGTTGCACAGCCATCAGCCTATATTGTTGCCGAGAAATATTTAGGCTATGACTATCTCCCTATGGCAAAGCGGTTAAAGGAAAAATACCCCTGTGTAAAGAGTCTTCTTGTAGACGGAACTCGTGAGGGAGAGGTTCTATTGCAGACATTGAGGGGGAAAGAATGCATTTTACCGAAAGTAGATTGCTATGCTCCGGCTGTGCTCCTTTTGTCAGGAGGAACAACAGGTGTACCCAAGCTCATTCCACGATCACATTCGGATTATATGTATAATGCTCGTGCATCGTCAAAAAAATGCAGACTGGATGGAGACAGCGTGTATTTAGCAGCATTGCCGGTGGCACATAATTTTCCCCTTTGTTGTCCGGGGGTTCTGGGAACTCTGGATCAGGGCGGAACAGTAATTCTATCACCTACCACAAGTCCGGATGATATATTACGTCTGATCACAGAGGAAAAGGTAACCATTACCGCGCTGGTGCCATCCATGATAACGGTATGTATGGAGATGCTGGAATGGGAGGAGGATTATAATCTTACCGGTTTAAAGCTTTTACAGGTTGGAGGAGCCGTATTAGATGATTCTCTTGCAGATAAAATTATTAAGGAATGGCCGTGCAAGCTGATGCAGGTATTTGGAACGGCAGAAGGGCTTTTATGCTTTACCGACTGGGAGGATGAGGACTCAATTATTGTAAGGTGTCAGGGGAAGCCCATATCCCCGGCGGATGAAGTGCAAATTGTGGATGAGGCTGGGAAGAAGGTAGCCGAGGGAACCTACGGGGAGCTTCAAGCAAGAGGACCCTATACCATTGATGGTTATTATGGGTCGGAGGCTGCAAATCAGACTAGTTTTACGGAAGAGGGCTATTACCGAACAGGAGACAAGGCATTGTGGACCCCTGAAGGTAATATTCGCATGGGTGGCAGAATGAAGGAACAAATAAACCGGGCAGGAGAGAAAATAATGCCCTCTGAACTCGAGGGATATCTCTGTAAACATCCCTCGGTAAAGGAAGCAGCAGTGATCGGTGTGCCGGATGAAGTGCTGGGAAATAGAATTTGTGCCTTTATAATGACAAAACAGGGAGATGCCTTGGAGCTGCTGGAGATCCATCAATATTTACGAGGTATCGGCGTAGCTGCCTATAAGCTGCCGGATCAGCTGGAACATGTTGAGGTGTGGCCTCTGACAAGTGTCGGGAAAATTGATAAAACAGAGCTGGGAGTAATTGCCAAGGTCAAAAGAGGGGAGTCAGAATGGAATATACAGAAGTAAAGCAGCAGATTAAGGAAAAGCTTCCGGTGCAAAGAGAGTTTGAAGATCAGGATAATCTGCTGGAACTTGGTTTGAATTCGCTGATTATTATGCGCCTGGTAAATCAATGGAGAAAGCTGGGGACTAAGGTTTCCTTCGGGGAATTAATGGAGCATCCAACCCTGGAGGATTGGTGGAAAATACTTCAGAAAGGGGAAAAGAAGAAAACCGAACGTCAGGAGGATAAGCCTCTTAAGGATGCCAGCAAGCCGTTCCCACTCACAGATGTTCAGTATGCGTATTGGGTGGGAAGAGGTGAGGATCAGGTGCTTGGAGGAATTGGCTGCCACGCATATTTGGAATTTGACGGAGAAGGGGTGGCGGCGCAGCAGCTGGAAAAGGCCTGGAATCAGTTACAGAACCATCATCCCATGTTAAGGGCTCGCTTTTTGGAGGATGGTACCCAGGAGATCATGGAGGTTCCATACAGTGAAAAGTTGAGGGTGAATGACTGTTCTGCTATTCTTGGGCAGGATTTGGAGGCTGCCCTGGATGGTATTCGCAACAGATTATCCCACCGGAAGCTGGTTGTAGAAAAAGGCGAGGTTGCAGGAATTGAGCTTACCTTACTTCCAAATGGAAGAACAAGAGTGCATATCGATATGGATTTACTAATAGCCGATGTGCAAAGTTTACAGATATTATTACGGGATTTGGCACAAGCATATATAGGTAAATCCTTACCGGTGGCATCCAAGGATTGGAACTTTGCCGCTTATTTAGAACAGCAGGATGCTGAGGATAAGGAAGAGAAAGTAAAAGCAAAGGAATACTGGGACAGCCGCCTGGCAGATCTGCCGGGAGGACCGGAGCTGCCGCTCGCCTTACGACCGGAAGAGCTGCAGAACACAAGGTTCAAGCGCAGAATCATTAAATTAGACAAGCAGGAGTGGGATAAACTTCAAAAACGCACCGCAGAGTATAAAACTACACCGGCGATGCTGCTTCTTGCGGCCTATGCCACCATTTTAGAACGTTGGAGCAAAAACAAACATTTTTTAATTAATATTCCCTTCTTCAATCGAAAGACTGAGAAAACCGGCTTAGAAGAAGTGATTGCGGATTTTACCACTCTGTTATTACTGGAGGTTAATTGTGAAGGTCTTCCCACCTTCCAACAGTTATTAGAACGGCTGCAGAAGCAACTGCATAAGGATATGAAATATACAGCCTATTCCGGTGTACAGGTACAAAGGGATTTAGCACAGTATCATGGAGGGCATTTGGCAACAGCTCCTCTGGTATTTGCTTGCAACCTGGGAAATACTCTGGTGAGTTCAGAGTTTAGAAGGAACATTGGAGAATTTACATATATGATCTCACAAACTCCGCAGGTGTGGAATGACTTTCAGACCTATGAGGATGAGACCGGACTTTTACTAACCTGGGATTGTGTGGAAGAGCTTTTCCCGGAAGGCATGATCCAGGATATGTTAGGCAGCCTGGAACGTCTGCTTCACAGACTGGAGCGTGAGGATTGGAATCAAAGCTTTGATGTTCTACCGGAAAATCAAAGGAAGTATATCACAGAAACCTGTGACGTACATGAGCCGCAAGCGCCTCAGTGCCTGCATGAAAGCTTCTTGAAGAAAGCATTATTGACTCCGAATGAAATTGCACTGATTGATTCGGGAGAAGGAATTACCGTTACCTATGGAGAGCTAAGAAGCCAGGCGTTGTCCATCGCTGCAGCACTTCTTAGGTACAAGCTCAAGCAGGAGCCGGTGGCGATCTCCTTGCCGAGAGGGTATCGACAGATTGCCGCAGCACTAGGAATTGTGATATCTGGAAATATGTATGTACCGATCAGCTGCGAGCAGCCAAAGGATAGGAGACAGCTGATTCAGGAAAAAACCGGGGTACATGTAGTTATCAGCGATCAAAGAGCTGGTACTGAAATTGATTGGCTGGAAAATACGATGGTATTGGTGCTGGAAGAGCTGGTAAAGGAGCAGCAGCTCCCGGAATATCCCGAAGTAGCATCTGGTGACAGTGCCTATATCATTATGACCTCAGGCTCAACAGGAGTTCCTAAAGGTGTTGAAATTGCCCATGGAAGCGCATGGAATACCATATGGGAGATGAATCAAAGAGGCTGTCTTGGTTCCGGGGATACTGCTTTGGCTATATCAGCCATGGATTTCGATTTATCTGTCTTTGATGTGTTTGGCATTTTGGGGTGCGGAGGAAAATTAGTGCTGATACCTGAGACAGAGAAGCGCAATGCAGAATATTGGCTGGAGCAGATCATAGAGCATCAGGTAACGGTGTGGAATTCTGTGCCTGTATTACTCGATATGCTTTTAGTCAGGGCTGAGGTTTCAAAGGCTTTGCTGCCCTTACGAATTGCAATGCTGTCCGGTGACTGGGTAGGTCTTGATTTGCCGGAACGAGTAAAGGCTGTGACAAAGAATTGCAGGTTTATTTCCCTGGGAGGAGCCACAGAGGCAAGTATCTGGTCAAATATGTTTGAGGTTCAGCTTCCGATACCAACGAACTGGAGATCCATTCCCTATGGTAGCCCCTTGGTAAATCAGGCATACCGGGTGGTAGACGACGAGGGACGAGATTGCCCGTTCTGGGCTGAAGGTGAATTATGGATCGGCGGATATGGGGTGGCAAAAGGATACCGTGGTGATCAGAAGCTTACGGCTGAAAAATTCGTGGAGGAGGAGCTAAATCGTTGGTATCGAACCGGGGATAACGGACGTCTTTGGGGCGACGGAACCATAGAATTTCTTGGAAGAAAAGATAATCAGGTGAAAATCAGAGGGCACAGAATTGAACTTGGTGAGATCGAACATGCAGTAAAAGAGCACCAGGGAATTAAGAATGCTGTGGTTGAGATAGTAAGTGATGAGCAGAGGAATCGAGTACTGGCAGCCTACATTGAAGCACCGCTGGAGAAGGAATCCGGGGTTGTAAAAAGAATTTCTGCAAGAGAAAAATTATTCGAAGCACCCTGGAAGCAAATCTGTGAAAATGCAGGTGAGTGGACAGCGAAGGAAGAGCAGGAAGCCATATTTCAGAAATTTCTTAATAATACTAACGCTAAAAGTATTAGGTTAATGCGAAAGACCTTACAAGTACTCGGACTATTCAATGAGGAAAAGGACAGCTATACAAGTTCTGAAATCCTTTCAAAGGGAAGGATTATCGACAGCCAGAAGAATACGGTATTACGATGGATTGATATATTAAAGAGAGAGGGAGTGTTAAAGGAGACAGACGGCAGGGTTTATTATCTCGGACAACAGGAAGAGAGGCAAGAAGAGAGACAAGAAGAAAGAAAAGAAGAAAGCTTCGCAAAACAAGAAGAGTTTGATGAATATATACGGGAGTTAGAGCCTCATTTGGCGGGGATTTTAACTGGTCAAGAAACGGCATTGGAGGTCTTTTATCAAGAAAAAATATCGTTCGCTCCTCATATGCTCTTGAGGAAGCTGCCAGGCTACCAAGCGCATATGGAAAAGCTGTTGCAAGCTGTGGAGCTTTTGGTACGGCATAAATCGAGCACTTCACTTCGGATTTTAGAAATTGGTACGAGAGATTTGCACATGACGAAGGAAATCTTACAACGGGTGTATGGTAATGAAATTGTGTATACCTATGCAGATTCCTCAAATTATTTCTTACAGAATGCAAGAGCAGAACTTGCAGAATTTGAGGGAGTGGAATATAAATTGCTTTATCCCGAAGTAAACATAGGAAAACAGCAATTTACTCTGCATGGATATGATTTGATTCTTACCTTCAACAGCCTGCACCGAAGCCGTGATATAGAGCAGGCAGTGAAGCAGGTGGATGCTTTGCTGGCGCCGTCCGGAGTTATAATGATGTCTGAATTGGTGGCAGAGACCTATATGCAGGAGATTACAGCAGCCTTTTTAGAGAATGGATTCGGAGCTATTACGGATCAGAGGAAGGAAAGCTCCTCAGTCCTTTTCGATAGTAGGTGTTGGGATAGGTATATGAGTTCATTTTCGGACAGGCGATTTATCCATGAAAGTATGGGGCAGCTTATCCTGCTGGCTTGCCAAAAGGATGAAGTATTGGTCTATACAGAAGAAAAATTAAAGGAGCATTTACAGCGGAAAATTCCGGAGTATATGGTACCTAAGGTCTATCAATTTATGGAACAACTGCCGGTATCCTCTAGTGGAAAGATTGACAGGAAGCAGTTAAAAGAGGTATTGAACGAAGTAAGTAGTTCGGTTTCATCAATTCAAGCGGCTACGGAGACCGAGAAACAATTGCTGGAAATCTGGCGCAGCTTGTTTGGAAATTCGAAGTTGGGGCTGGAAGATAATTATTTCACCCTTGGCGGTGATTCCTTAGTAGCCACCAAGTTAATCTTAGAAATACAAAAAGCTTTTCAACGCAAGGTGCCAATCAGCGCAATCTTTGAGAGACCGACGGTAAAAGCGCTGGCGAACATAATTGAGGAAACCGGCAACGGGACAGAGGAATTAAACTACCTACAACCAGAGCCGGAGAAAGAAAATCTGCCCTTCCCACTGACAGACGTACAATATGCCTACTGGATCGGAAGAAGCGGAGCCTATGATTTAGGCAAGGTAGCAACCCATTGCTATTTTGAACTGGATGCAGAGCAGCTGGATGCGGAGCTTGCTCAGAAGGCGTGGAATGTGCTGATACAAAAGCATGGAATGATGCGTGTCATTGTACAGCCGGATGGGCAGCAGAAGATTTTAAAAAATGTTCCGGAATACAGCATTATGACAACGGATATGCAACATCTGGGAGAAAAGGAAAAAGCGGAAGTTTTCAGGGCAACCAGAGAGGAAATGTCACACCAGGTAATCAATTCAACGCAGTGGCCTCTTTTTGATGTTCGAATGACCAGGAGCGAGGTCAGAAAGTACAGAATTCATATCAGCTTTGATAACCTGGTTTTTGATGGCTGGAGTATGTTTCATATCTTGAAGGAATGGGCAGATCTTTACCGTGGAAAACAGGTATGGAAGGAGCTTACCCTTTCCTTTCGGGATTATGTGACCGGACTTGAAAAGATTAAAAGTTCACCCATATATGAAGCGGATCAAACCTATTGGAAGGAGAGAATACCTGGGTTTTCACCTGCGCCCATGTTACCTCTTTTCAAAAAAGAAAATATGATTCAAGAACAACGATTTCACAGGAGAAGTGCCAGATTAGCCCAAGAGGAGTGGAAGGCACTTCGGCTAATTGCAGGA
>JAEWMZ010000065.1 GCA_023392995.1 Bacillota bacterium | reverse complement strand
TATGTAATAGTTGCACAATAGTTAAAGTAAAATGAAATATTTGTGAAATCTAGATTTTTACTTTCCTTTTCTTTTGAAATATGGTATAACGGAGTATAGTACTGTATTATCTGTGTTTATACAGAATATTCGCGGTTGTGAAAAGGAAAGGATATTATAAAATGAAGAAGAAATCATTGTTAATCATTATGGGTTTAAGTATAGCGCTGCTGGCATCTGGATGTGGTAAGAAAAGTGTTTCTGATGATTTGGGGAATACTTCGGCTACCCCAACACCAGCGGTAACCGGTGCACCAGAAGATACAGCATCAACTCCACAATTACCGGAGATTGAGGATTATGTAGCTAGTGATTATATTACTCTTGGTCAATATAAGGGTGTAGAAGTAACGGTAAAGAAGCTGGAAGTAACGGATGCTGATGTCGAGGCAAAGGTGAAGGAAGATCTTCAGGCGAATGCAACAAAAGAAGAAGTAAAAGATAGAGCAGCACAAAAGGGCGATGTTGTTAACATTGATTATGAAGGCTTGTTAGATGGTAAGGCTTTTGATGGCGGAACAGCAAAAGGTTATGATCTGGAGCTTGGTTCCGGTTCCTTTATCCCAGGCTTTGAAGATGGTCTGATTGGGGCTAAAACAGGAGAGAAGAAAGCATTAGATCTTACTTTCCCGGAGAGCTATGGCAATGCCGAATTAGCAGGAAAAGCAGTTGTATTTAATGTTACGGTTAACACCATTAAAGAATCCAAAGTTCCTGAATTAACCGAGGAATATGTAACATCAAAGACCAGTTATAAAACAATTGATGAATACAAAAAAGGTCTTCGCACACAGCTGGAAGCTGATAATAAGACCACCATGGATAATGAGAAGGCAAACAATGCAATGCAGGCAGTTCTTGATAGTTCAACTATTAAGTCCGTACCTGAAACCTTAACAAAGTATTATACTGCATTAATCAACTATCAGATTGAACAGGAAGCTGCTTATTATGGTATGGAGAAAGATGCTTATATTGAATCTGTTGGCATGACACAGGACAAGTTTGACTCCTATATCAAGGATCAGGTTGACTTCTATGGTAAATATGATTTAATGCTTCAAGGAATTGTACAAACAGAGAAATTAGAGCTTACAGACAAGGAATATAAGGATGCTGTAGCTAATTATATGTCCACCTATAATGTTGCAACTGAGGAAGAACTGCTGAAAAAGGTAACAGAGGCACAGATTAAATATAGCTTAATTATGCAAAAGGCATATAATTTAGTTATTGAAAATACTGATGTAGCTTACGAGTAGAAAGAAAGAAGAGCATGCAGAAAGATTTTTTACCGATCAATAAGACGGATATGGAACAAAGAGGATGGGAGCAGTGCGATTTCGTTTATGTAACGGGTGATGCCTACGTAGACCATCCCTCCTTTGGACCGGCTATTATAAGCAGGGTACTGGAGAGTCACGGCTTTAAAGTAGGAATCATAGCACAGCCGGATTGGAAGGACAGCGAGAGCATTACCATACTTGGTACACCAAGACTGGGCTTCCTGGTGAGCGGCGGAAATATGGATTCTATGGTAAATCATTATTCCGTTGCCAAGAAGCGGAGGCAGACAGATGCCTATACGCCTGGCGGAGTTATGGGAAAACGGCCTGATCACGCTACTTCAGTATATTGCAATTTGATTCGGAAGCAATATAAAAATGCACCGATTATTATCGGAGGAATAGAAGCAAGCTTAAGAAGGCTCGCCCATTACGATTATTGGAGTGATAAGGTGAAGAGATCTATTTTATTGGATTCTCAAGCGGATATCATCTCCTATGGAATGGGCGAGCATTCCATTGTAGAAATAGCGGAAGCGCTGGACAGCGGTTTGGAGGTAAAGGATATTACCTTTATTAACGGTACCGTATTCAAGGCCAAGAATCTGGATTCCGTTTATGACGCGGTGGAATTACCGACTTATCAGGAAATTTTGAGCAGCAGGTTCAAGTTTGCCGAGAGCTTCTATGTGCAATATTGCAATACCGATCCATTTTCCGGAAAACGGTTAGTGGAACAATACAAAGAGAATGAATATGTCGTTCAGAATCCTCCGGCTAAGCCATTGACTCAGACGGAGATGGATCGGATTTATGCACTGCCTTATATGCGGGATTATCATCCTTCCTATCAGGAATTAGGCGGAATACCGGCAATAGAGGAAGTGAAATTCAGCCTGATCAGTAACCGTGGCTGCTTTGGGGGCTGTAATTATTGCGCCCTCACCTTCCATCAGGGGAGAATACTTCAGACGAGAAGTCATGAATCGATTGTTCAGGAAGCGAACCAGCTGGTATGGGATAAGGATTTTAAAGGCTATATCCATGACGTTGGCGGTCCTACGGCAAACTTTAGATATACTGCCTGCGATAAACAGTCGACGAAGGGAGCTTGCATAAATAAGCAGTGTCTCTTTCCAAACCCCTGTGAACGGCTTAAAGTGGATCATTCAGATTACCTTGTGCTACTGCGTAAGCTAAGAACGCTGCCCAATGTGAAGAAGGTATTTATCAGATCTGGTATCCGCTTTGATTATCTCATGGCAGATAAGGATGATACCTTTATTAAAGAGCTTTGTGAGCATCATGTCAGTGGACAGTTAAAGGTTGCCCCGGAGCATATCAGCGATAATGTTCTAAAGCTTATGGGAAAACCGGAGAATTCAATATATGAGAAATTCCAGACCAGATATAAGAAGGTGAATGACAGCCTTAACAAGAAGCAGTTTATCGTACCCTATCTGATCTCTTCTCATCCAGGTTCAACCTTGAAGGAAGCGATTGAACTGGCAGAATATCTCAGAGACTTAGGATACATGCCGGAGCAGGTGCAGGATTTTTATCCAACGCCTTCCACGATATCAACCTGTATGTATTATACAGGACTTGATCCTAGAACCATGAAGGAGATATATGTGCCAAAGTCTCCTCATGAGAAGGCAATGCAGAGAGCATTGATTCAGTACCGGAATCCAAAGAATTATGAGCTGGTAGTGGAAGCCTTAAAGAAAGCGGATCGAATGGATCTGATTGGCTTTGATAAGAAGTGCCTGGTACGTCCGAGACAGTTCTCCAAGGAGAAGCAATGGGTGGCAAAGGAAAGAGCCGCTGATGGAAACTCCAAGAATCAAAGCAAAAAGCAAGGCAATGGAACAACCAAGCCGGGTGCGAAAGCCGTTGCTGGATATAGGACAGGAGCAGCCCAAAAGTCAAAACCGGAGGCAAGAAACAAGGCAGGGGTAATTGAAAATTCAAGGCCTGAATCAAGAATGAAGGCAGGCACAACTCGAAAGTCAGAGCTGGAGGTTCGGACAAAGGCAGGTATAGCGCAAAAGACTAAACCAGAGGTTCGAACTAAAGCAGTTACGGCACAGAGCCAGAAGCCAAGAAGCGGCGGCAGTAAAGTAAGCAGTGGAGGTTCACGGCATCAGGCGCAAGGAAAAAGAAGATAAAATCTGAAAATATTCTTCTGAAATAGTGATTTGCAAAATCGTGTCGTGGAAAAGTCCTTGACAAAGAAAGTAATACAATGTTATACTACGCAAAGTATCTGTTTCATAATAAATGCGATATTTTAAAATGAATCGGCTCTTAGCCCGGACGGACTAAGGGCTGTTTTTACGGAATGTCTTAGTGTGAAATACAGAGCATTTCACATCCTGCACCTTGCATTCTGCGGGTGAATGTCAGTTAATGTGAAGATGAGCAATGATTTTCACATCCGAAGCCTTGTGAACGAATGGTCGTTCGTGTGCATTATTGAAAAACATAATTCACATTCGGCACCTCGTGGCCTTGTGGCCAAATAATCGTTAGGATGAAACTAAAACTATATAAGTATGTTTAGCCGGTAGATTCGTCATATGAGTCTTTGAAGGGATAGATTAAGCAAAGAACAGGCTTGATTTAGAAATACTCTTTCAATTGTATATGACAGTGGGTTTACAATCGATAGATGATGATTATATCTTTCTGCTGGCATGAAAGCATACATAGGGTAAGCAGTGAGTGGAAATGATATGATCTTAGATTAGAGTTAGTAAGAAAGGAATTAAGAATGGAATTAACGAAATTTGATGAACTAGAACTGAATCCTAGTATTCTTCGCGCAGTGGAGGAAATGGGATTTGAACAGATGTCGCCGATACAGGCACAAGCAATACCGATTGTTTTACAAGGGAAAGATATTGTGGGTCAGGCACAGACAGGAACGGGTAAAACGGCAGCCTTTGGTATCCCGTTATTACAGAAGATCAACCCGAAGGAAAGACATTTACAAGCAATTGTACTATGCCCGACAAGAGAACTTGCAATACAGGTAGCGGAAGAAATAAGAAAGTTAGCTAATTTTCTCCATGGAATTAAAATATTGCCGGTATATGGCGGTCAGGAAATCTCAAAGCAGATTCGTTCTTTGAAGTCTGGTGTTCAGATCATTATCGGAACTCCCGGACGTGTTATGGATCATATGAGAAGAAAGACAATTAAATTTGATCAGGTAAATACGATTATTCTTGACGAAGCTGATGAGATGCTTAACATGGGCTTCCGTGAAGATATCGAGACCATCCTGGGACAGATTCCGGAGGAAAGACAGACAATTCTGTTCTCCGCGACAATGCCTCAGCCAATCCTTGAGATAGCAAGAACCTATCAAAAGGATGCACAGATCATTCGTGTGGTTAAGAAGGAACTGACCGTTCCAAAGATCGAACAGTACTATTATGAAGTGACTCAGAGAAACAAGGAAGATGTATTAGCAAGACTTTTGGATATGTATAATCCAAAGCTTTGCCTTGTATTTTGTAATACCAAGAAGCAGGTAGATGAGCTGACCTCTGCTTTACAGGGAAGAGGATATTTCGCGGAAGGTCTTCATGGAGATCTGAAGCAGCAGCAAAGAGACCGTGTTATGCACAGCTTCCGTAATGGAAAAACAGAGATTCTGGTTGCTACTGATGTGGCAGCAAGAGGTATTGATGTTGATGATGTAGAGGCTGTATTCAATTACGATGTTCCCCAGGATGATGAATACTACGTTCACCGTATTGGAAGAACTGGCAGAGCTGGCCGTGAGGGTAGAGCATTTACCTTAGTTGTAGGCAGAGAGATCTATAAGCTGAAAGATATCATGAGATATTGTAAAACGAAGATTAAAGCGCAGCCCATTCCTTCCATTAACGATGTAACAGCGGTAAAAGCTGAGAAGATCCTGGAGAAGGTTACCAATATCATTCAGAATGAAGATTTAAGCAAGATGATCGATCTGATTGATAAAAGAGTAAATGAAGAGGATTTCACCTCACTTGATATTGCAGCTGCATTCTTAAAGCTGATGATGGGTGATGAGAGCAATAAAGATGATGAGAAAATGTCCGAAGACTTTGGAGATACCGGTGCAGAAGTTGGTATGGTAAGACTCTTTATCAACCTGGGTAAAAACCAGAGAGTAAAGCCAGGTGATATTCTTGGAGCCATCGCTGGAGAAACCGGTATGCCAGGAAAGCTGATCGGTTCCATTGATATGTATGACAAGTATACCTTTGTAGAAGTTCCCAGAGAATACGCATCCGATGTGATTCAGGTAATGAAGACTGCAAAGATTAAAGGTAAGAGCATTAATATCGAGCCTGCAAACAGAAAATAGTATTACAAAAGCCGCATCAAGGTAGCTAAACTTACTTTGATGCGGCTTTTGTAATAGGGTGAAACCATTTCCTTTTTACTAATTATCACTGTTTATAATGTAGCGGCTTGAACGCTTAAGAGCCGGACTGACTCGCCTCAAACTGACTATAGTATAGCTTGGAGTAAAAGCCTCCGCTTTTTAACAAGCTGTCATGATTGCCCTGCTCCAGGATACGGCCTTGATTCATGACAAGAATAACATCTGCTTCACGGATTGTGGACAAACGATGGGCAACAATAAAGCTGGTGCGACCCTTCATTAAGTTGGAGAAGGCAGACTGGATCTTCATCTCTGTGCGGGTATCAATGCTGCTGGTAGCTTCATCCAGAATAAGCATGGGAGGAAAGCAGATCATAACCCGGGCAATACAAAGCAGCTGTTTCTGACCCTGGCTGATATTACCGCCATCCTCTGATATTATAGTATCGTATCCCTCCGGCATTCGCTTGATAAAACTGTGGGCATAGGCTGCTTTCGCGGCGGCGATGATCTCTTCCTCCGTAGCATCCGGCTTTCCGTAAGCGATATTCTCCTTGATGGTTCCTGACTTTAGCCAGGTTTCCTGCAACACCATGCCATAATTGCTTCGAAGGGATGCTCTGGTAACATTGCGGATATCATGCCCTGAAACGGAAATAGAGCCGCTGTTCACATCATAGAATCGCATGAGAAGATTAATTAATGTGGTCTTACCGCAGCCGGTAGGACCGACAATGGCAATTTTTTGTCCCGACTTCACAGTCAGATTGAAATCCCGAATCAATTCCTGCTCGGGGGTATAGCTAAAGAAGACATCATCAATGGAGATATTGCCATCACTCACTAATTGAACTGCATTCTCATCCTCTGGTACCTCTT
>JAEWMZ010000468.1 GCA_023392995.1 Bacillota bacterium | reverse complement strand
CGAAGAAGGTCGGATTTATGATTGCCAATCTTTTTCTGGGCTCTTATCAGAAGAAGATGGCTGTGAAATTAGGTAATCCGGTTGGAGGCGAGATGATACAGGGCATTGAGAGTGCCAAGGAGACGGGGGCTGAACTGGTGCTGGCAGACCGTAATATTCAGACAACCTTTTTGCGTATCTGGCGTAAATTAAAATTCTGGGATAAGGTAAAATTAATTGGAAGCTTGCTATTTTCTTCCGAGGATGACACCGATATCACCAGTGATGATTTACAAAAGCTCTTAGAGGAGGATATGATTGAAGCGGCTATGGCTGGGTTAAAGAAGGAATTCCCCAAAATCGGAGAAATCCTGATTAATGAAAGAGATCAATATCTGGCAGCAAAGATCAAAGAGGCTCCGGGCAAAAAGGTGGTTGCTGTTCTGGGTGGAGGCCATGTACCCGGAATTAAGCAGGAGATATTTAAGGAGCAGGATTTGGAGGCAATTTCGGTAGTACCGCCAAGCAGCCCGGCATCAAAAATTATTGGCTGGATTATTCCGCTGCTCATTACCGGTATCTTGGTATATTCCTTTGTAATTAATTTTCAAACCGGATTGCAGCAGCTGTCTGCATGGGTTTTATGGACAGGTCTGTTAGCAGCAGCGTTTACCGCACTATCCTTTGCTCATCCGCTTAGTATTCTGACCTCCTTTGTAGCAGCGCCGTTAACTACCCTGCATCCGTTGCTGGCTTGCGGTTGGTTTACGGGGCTGGCAGAAGCGGCATTGAAGAAGCCCACCGTTAAGGATGTACAGAACGTTCAAACTGATATCTTTACATTTAAGGGCTTTTATAAAAATCGTCTGCTGAAAACGGTTCTTGTTATGTTTATGGCAAATCTAGGGGCATCCATTGGTACCTTTATTGCGGGAACAAGCTTAATCAGAAATTTATTATAACAAGGCAGTAACCTTAATATGAAATATAGAAAATGCCCTGCTCGGTATTATAATACCGAACAGGGCATTTTCTATATTTATTCTATTTTACACGATCAACGAAAATATTTATTTGTACAAACGAGTATATGCAGCTTAAATCGTTACATTATGTTTGTTAAACCTCAATACGGAAGGCAAAAGCAGCCTCACAAGGCTTTTGCTTCGGAAGCGTAAGCTCCAGGCTATCCTCCGTCTGAATAAACGGAACCAGACTGTCGTTTGCAAGCAGAGTCACCTTTTTAATATCCTGCAGCGGCCCATTCTTTGAAAAGGTACGAATCCTCAGTAGGCTATCCTCTGGCCAGCCAAGAGCAATTGCATAGACATAATTTCCCTTCCTGGTAAAACGAAAATCCTGAGAAGAAAAAGCCGTGAAACGGATATCACTGGCAAGACCTTTATCTAACTGGTCATTGATACGGTTAACATCATAATTGTCATCCAAAACACTCGTCGGACCCTCGCTGGCAACTTGAAAGGGACGGGTTTCATAAATGGCTTCCCCATTCAGCTTCAGCCAGTCGCCTACCTCATAGAGACTTTTTTTGGCATCCGCATGGAAGGAGCCATCTGCATAAGGACCCACATTTAACAGAAGATTGCCGTTCTTTGCTACCACATCACAGAGTTGGTGTATAATCTTTAAACCGGATTTGTATTTCGGATTTTGTACCATGCACCAGGTTATGTTATCCTCAAGCCGATCATCTGTCTGCCATGCAAAAGGCTTAGCCTCGGAGAAACGGCCGCATTCAATGTCATAAACACCGATATCGGCAGGGAGATCCTCCTGCTTGTAGGAGATAATTCCATCAGTATGCTTGCTAATGTTATAGTAATAGTCTACCATCTCAAAGCGGTATCTTTCGTCAATAATATTGGTTCGGCTGTCAAAATATAAGGCATCCGGGTTGTATTTTTCAATTACCTCAATTACTTTATTCCTCCAGGCAATGTTAAAATCCTCATTCGGAAGGCGGTAAGGAGCATAGCGGTTGGTTTCCAGGGGAAGTGCTTTGCCATAGTAAACTTCATTTTCCGGAACATAGACATCGGCTTCGTTATCCGTTGACATAAACCAGCCCCATAACCACTGATGATGGAAGGTAGCTAATACCTTAATTCCTTTTTTTCGAAAGGCCTTGGCACATTCTCCGGTGATATCACGCTTCGGGCCGTAATTCATACAGTTGATGGGATTTATCTTGCTGTTCCACATGGAAAAGTTATCGGCATGCTCCGTAACAGGACCTGCATATTTTGCACCGGAACGCACCACCAGATCGGCCCATTCCTCCGGATCAAATTTTTCACCCTTGAAGAGGGGATAAAACTCCTTATAGCCGAATTCGTTCAAAGAGCCGTAGGTTTTTACGTGATGGAGATTCTGGGACAATCCCTTTGCGTACATATTGCGGGAATACCATTCATTTTCAAAGGCCGGAACACTGTAGGGACCCCAGTGGAAGAAGAGACCGAACTTCGCATCCCGAAACCATTGTGGTACCTCCTTTTTAAGATCGTCCCAGTAATAGGATGACAGGTTTGACATACAATTTCCTCCGTTTCATTATTTGTCTAAAGTGTATCAGTTGTGATAAGAGTTTTTGTATCGATTGGTTGTTAGCAAAGGAGTCCCATTTACTGCTGTAACTGGACAGGATATTCATAAAAGGCCAGGGGCGGCATATAAGTTACTTCATCCAGTAAGGGGATATGACTGGGATCAGATTCCCATCCAAAGGATACTGTTGCCTCCTTTTCCAAAGCTCTATTTAAAGTAAGCAACAGAACATTGGGGGTTGCTTTGTCCGGTGCAATGGAATTTACAGGCACTGTACCGGAAGCATCCTTTACTAAAAAGCCGGCCTGCCCAGGCTCCCGGGTTGGAGTGATAAAGCCCCGTTTCATATTGGTAAAGGTGATGCGAAGAATCTGATCTTGGGATGCCGCGTTACAGATGTCCGGTGCAAAGTATGCAGGGTGTTGGTACAGAATACCGGCGCATAGCTTTGCAAGATTCTCTCCCAGCATGACGCAGGAATGGGAGTTGTTATGGATACCATCCGACAAGGAGCAGTGGAGGGTGGGCAAAATAGATACCTTGGGTATCATATGGGAGGCTAGCCGCTGCGCTTCCCGCAGGATACCCCAGGTCTCATTATAGTCCGCATTAATTTGTCGGTTCAGCTGGAAGGTAAAGAAGGGAATGTCGTAGCCGATCTCTTTTCTGGTCTCTGTTACCAGTCTTTCAAAAGAGGCGTAATAATTCTTAGCCTGCTCCGGGGTAGTATCGGAACAGCCCTGATACCAGAGAATTCCGGTTGCCTTGCCGCCGCATTCCCTGATCCGCTCCAGCATATACCGGTATAAGTCACCCTGCTGCCGGACATCCCAGCGGCTGATGGGTGAGCCGCCAAGGGAAGTGGTTACTAAGCCTACAGGATAGCGGGTCGCTTTATAATAGGCCTTGCCAAAGGCAAGATAGGGAGAGGTTCCACAAACACCCATCTCTGTATTTACTTTGTCTAGTGCATAGGTGGACTCGTTAATCGGATGGCAGGCGAGATCCCAGGAACCGCGGTTGCGTAGCAAATGAACATTAATATCCGGGGCATCATAAGCAGGATCTTTGCCATAACCGGAGGAATTGGATTGTCCCGCAATGATAAAGATATCTCCGATGCCGATATGTAGCCTTACATCCCCACGAAAGATCCAGCCAAACTCCGGTTTAGTACTTATTGTATCCAAACCGGTTTCAATTCGGTAGGGTCCTCCAGCCGGTACCTCCAAAGTGATAGCCCAGGAACCATTCATTCTGTTCTCCGGGTTGGACAGATTTGCTCTTGTCCAGGGTATAATTTGTGAATTATCTTCCTCACTTAAGACACGGATTACCGGATAGGCAATCTCTGTACCAACCTCCAGAGCAGCCTGGGGAACCTGGAAGGTACCGGTCAGCTGTATGGTGCCAAAGCCTTTCTCTTGTTGTATCATCTGCCAATCGGTTAATCCGGATTCAATCATAACGCCAAACATATAAATTTCCTCGTCTTTCTATCATTTTCTAATAAGGTTTCAGTGTCAAATTCCACTGTCAAGGATTGCCGCCACTAAGGGTATAAAATATCGCAGGGATTATTTTTTTGAAAAAGCTTTATAGGCCTCATTCTCCTTTTTAATATAATCATTAAGCCCATTCGCATAATAATTCGCTACAACACGGTTCCACATAGCGATGGGATCCTCCTTGCCAATGATGACACGAGTAAAATCATCAATGACGGTCTCTGTATTAAAATAATCCGTGGTCTCCTTGGGCAGCAGCAAAAAATCGTAAGGACGCTCCACCTGGATTGTATTTTTTTGATTCCAAAAGATATCTTTTCGTGCCAATTCCATGGCATAGGTTCCATAGCGAAGATTATTCAACTCATTATCCTCAAAATCATCCCAGGTTCCGCCCCAGGCTGCCATATTCGCAAATAAGGCAAGAGATGGATATTTCTTCATCAGAACCGTGATCAGACTCTGGTTATTGGTGTCAATCAGACAATGATATTCCCCATTCTTTTTCTCATAGTCCACACCCTCAATGCCGAACTTCACCAAATCCAAACCTTCCTCAGATAATAAAAAATTGTAGATGTAGAGGATACGCTTCATTTTTTCATCATCTACGTTGGAGGAGAATAGGGTCTCTGACCAGAAGATCCGGCTGGAATTACTGTAATACTTTCCGTCGTCGGCGGGGAAAATAGGAAGCACATCCACACAATCTTCAAAAGGGGTATCCTGGTACATTTCCCACATGGATTTTAATTCCATAATGGAAGAAGGTGAGGACTTATATTCCAGAGCCCCGAGCCTGCCGATTGCAAAATCATGCACTGCGTCAGAAGGTTTCTTAGTATAGAAATCCGGATCAAGTCCGCCTCTTTCGTATAAAGTTCGATAGGCGGTAACCACTTTTTTAAAGTCATCGGTAATAAAGGAGGGGATATAACCCTGATCCGTCTCAATCCAGTTATAAACATTACATTCCGGTGCAATACCTAGCATTACCCATTTGCCAAGTGCGGTGCGGTTATTTACGTTATATCCAATGGTGTCCTTTTTGCCGTTCCCATCGGGATCATTACCTGCAAAGGCACAGACAAGATTGATAAATTCCTCCAGAGATTTTGGCTGAGACAATCCCAGCTTTTGCATCCAGTCTTTACGGACGAGCATTGCAGCATCGGAGGAGCCAAGTATTTTATCCTGAAAAGAAATTCTTGGAATTACATAATTGAGGCCGTTAATCTGGATATTGCCGCATTTGTCTATAATTTCTCTGATGTTGGAGTAGTCGGATAAGTCGTCTGGCAGACTCCGGATGGATTTGGATATAATTAAATTATTCAGACTGGACGAATAATTGTTGTCAGAGGAGGATATCGTGATATTTGCAAACACATCCGGAAGACTGCCAGTAGCACTCATGATCTGGTATTTTTCCTTATAATCTGACCAGCCTACAGAGATCGGCTCAAAGGTTACATTAAAGGTCTTCTCAATATACTTAAGAAGTGCGTCCTCCTTTTCATCCGAGACCATATCCTGAATATCCCAGAAAGCAACTCTGATATTTTGATGATCCTTAAATTCTATATTTTTAATGGAAGCGGGGAGAGGAAGAGCATCCGGCTCCTGTTCCTTACTGACATGACTGCAGCCGCTGATAAAAAGAACCAGGATTAAAATGACGGATAGAAATCGTTTCATAATAAAACCTCCTCGTATAAACCATAAATAGGTAATTGCGAAACTCATTAACGTAAGATCTTGTATACACAGCAGATACTGTTTCAAAGCGGAAGCTAAGCCCGAAGGAAGCGTTGGAGCGAAGAAATAGTATCTGCTGTGTATACAATTGCAAAAACTATATAGTTCCGCAATTGTCTAAAACCAAAATAATAGGATTGAAGGAACAGAAAAACCGACCTTTATAAATCTGCCTGTTTCGGAAAGCTGCATTGCTCCGGATGGTTACGGTAAGCAGTGGGGGTAATACCGGTAATCTTCTTAAACACCTTCGCAAAGTAGAAATAGTCACGGTAACCGACCTGTGAAGCAATCACGGCAACAGATAAATCAGTATGGGATAATAAGTAGATCGATTGCTCCATTCGTAAGTTGGTAAGGTAGGTACTGTAGGTTTCTCCTACCTCCTGGCTAAAAAGCTGGCTTGCATAATTAGGATTAATGGAACAAAGATCAGCCAAATTCTGAATGGAGATATCCTCGGCATAGTGTTCATTTGTATAATCCAGCATTTTTTGAACCATCTTATTGTCAACCTTAATATGCTGGAAGCGATGCTCGCTGCTGTCATCGGTTTTCTTAAGAATATCCCCAGGTGAGGTTTCCAGAAAATGATAGGCCTTCTGCATGGAATCCAAGAGCTCACTTTTGGAAAATGGCTTAAGGCAATAACCAATTGCATTATGGAACATGGCTTTCTGCGCATAAGCAAATTCCGCATAGCCGCTGATCATAATGAACAAGGTTCCGAGATTCATTTCATTTACTGTCTGAAGAAGATCCAGACCGCCCATTCCAGGCATCTGAATGTCAACAAAGGCCAGGTCAGGCTTTAATTGCTTAATTAACTCCAGTCCGGATAAGCCGTCATAAGTTTCACCGATTACTTCAAAATATTCCTGGTCTTTAATTGTGGAAGCCAAGCTGCGGACTACCCATTTTTCATCATCAATAATTATGGCACGATACATACGGTTTCTCCTGAAAAATAGCACTGGTTTTTGAGTCTTTACAAAGGAATTAGTTAGTAGGCAATTGCAAAATAATATAATTTCTGAAATTGTATACACAACATATACGCTCCAACGCTTCCTTCGGGCTTAGCTTCCGCTTAGAAACGGTATATGTTGTGTATACAATAGTTTAAGTTTCTGGGGTTCACATTTACCTAAGAATTAATTAGTGGAGAAAGGAATTATTATCTGAAGGTTTGTTCCTATATTTTCTTCCGAATCAATATGCAGACAGTAGGGCGCTCCATAATATAAAGCAATCCGGCTGTTGACATTGGAAAGACCGATACTGTTTTCTGTTTCAGAAATGCAGGATTTGATCCCATCTCCTATGTTTCTCTGTGTTGATTCCGAAAGAGTCTGTCGGAGGAAAGCCAGCTGCTCGGCTGTCATACCAACTCCGGTATCGTGTATCCATAAGATCAGTGTATGATCCGTATCGTTCTTCCTTCCTCCGATGGTCAGGGTTCCCTTTCTTAAGCATTTTTCAAGACCATGCTTTATGGCGTTCTCTACCAGGGGCTGAATCATCATTCTGGGAATCAGTGCATCTAAAACTTCCTCGTCGAGGTCATATTCTACGGTAAACCGGCCTTCAAACCGGGTCATCTGTATCATTACATATGCCTTTACGATTTCAAGATCCTGTCTTACAGTAACAATATCATCGCCTATGGTATACCGATAGATACGGGACAGAGCCTGAGTGATCTCGATAATGCCCTCTGAGTTGTTTTCAGAAGCCATACCGCAGATCAGCGTTAACGTATTATAGAGAAAATGGGGGTTGATCTGGCTTCTTAAAAAGCCCAGTTCTGCTTTTCTTTTATTCATTTCCAGCTCGTACATCTTTGTATAGGAACGGAAAATATCATGATTCAGGTTGGTAATCTCATCCATCATGTCATTAAAGGAGTTAGCGATCAGATAGATTTCAAGACAGACATTTTTCTGGGAATCAATCGTAATTCGTTCCTTCATAGCCTTCCGTTTTCCTTTACTGATTTTGTTCATGATATCCATTAACTGACTGAAGGATTTCATTATGGTTTTCATAAAGGCCAGAAATATAATTAATATGATCAGAAAGGTCACCAAAATCAGAAGATACTGGGGCAACAGCATATGTATAACCTTTTTATTGTAAGCGGATTGATTAACAAGTGTATAGATGGTTCCATCCGCAATGTCAACATCAAATTTACGGCAAATATAGGTCTCATTATCATAGTTGATATTAAAGTTATCCGCCAGCGGTGTGGTTGCCTGGATTTCCTGAAAAAGACCCTCATCGCCGACAATAAGCTCCTGGTTTGAGTTGACAAACATCAGGTCCGTTGGGACAAAGCTGTTGTCAAATAAATTATCGCCCAGGATGGTAGAAGGATTAATTGTTATAAATAACACACCAATAAACTGTGTTGAGGTGGTTGACAGCTTGCAGATAGGAAATGCAGCGATCTGGCAGTCATAAAAGGAGCTGTCAACAAGTATCGTGGATTTGTCCAGAAAATGAATTGTGGAGCTGTCGGAATGGGAAACCTCCTCGTACCGGGATTGGTACACAGCCATATCACCAACCAGATTTGCAAAATTACCGTTCTTACCGATGAGACCGATATCCAGAATGCTGTTATTTAAGGATTTTGTATTATTTAAAAGGTTGATTATCTGTTGATATAAGGTGAACTTTTTCTCGGGATCCGTTTCAAGCAAATAACGTTGAACGGATTGATTATAAGCAACGCTGGAAGCTATGTTTTGAATATCATTCAGGTTCTTTTCTGTAGACTGAACCACCTGTCTGGAGTATAGTTCCTGGTTGCTCTTGATTGTGCTGATCAAAAGCTCATAGTAGGAGTGAACACTATACAGGCAAATAATAAGAATACTGATCCCCAGTGTTGCGATCAGATACAGTATAATATTTTTTAAAGGGAGTATTTTATGCTTCATCCTGTGTCTCCTTTAAGTCTCCTTTTATTCTACAACGAATCGGCCTTCATAAGTATGGAATATTTACAAAAAGATATGTAAATAAATCATATCGGATGGAAAACTATGAAAAAATACATAGAAGTTAGAAAGACGCTGTATTCAATCCTACTCAATTATACCATAGAATAAGTCATATGCAGGATGAAAGATGAATTGTAACCCTATAAAACTATTTTGAGGTCTATTATGAAGTAGTTAGGTAATTTCGTACCCTAGCGGCGTCATCCAATAAGAACTTTGGCAAACCAGGTAAAATATAAGAATATTACATAGTGATTATAAAATATTGCATGGGAATTTATAGACAAATATGTTATTTTATAGGAAAGAATTAGTTGCTGTAGATCAGAAAAAACGAGTGATTTTAAGGGATAATAGTTACTAAAATAATTTAGGATTAAAATGAGGCGAATACATGATATTATACGAAGTAAAGGCCAGACTTTCACAGCTCAAACCCGATGAAAAGCTGATAGATAAGCTACTGGAAGCAGAACGGAGCAAAAATCAAAAAAAGTTTGTCGTGTTAGACGATGACCCTACCGGAATACAGACTGTTCACGATATATTCGTATATACAGATTGGTCCGTCGATAGCATCAAACATGGACTTGCAGACAATAATTCCATGTTCTATCTACTGACAAATTCAAGGTCTATGACGGACAATCAGACAAGGAAAATACATCTGGAATTAACGAACAATGTAATTAATGCAGCTCTTGAAAGCGGCAAAGAATTTATGATTATCAGCCGAAGCGATTCAACACTGAGAGGACATTACCCTTTGGAAACCGAGCTGGTTAAGCAGGTAGTGGAGAGTAAATCCCGAATTGTCATAGATGGTGAGATTTTATTTCCGTTTTTTAAAGAAGGCGGAAGATACACCATAGATGATGTCCATTATGTGGATGAAGGGGGAACTTTGATTCCGGTGGGTGAAACAGAGTTTGCCAGGGATAAAACCTTTGGATATCAATCCTCGAATTTGTGTGATTACATTGAAGAAAAGACAAGCGGGGACTATATGGCAGAGGATACGATATCTATCTCATTGGAGAGCCTGCGGCGGATGGAGCTGGATAAAATAACTTCGCAGCTTTGCTCAGCCGGAGATTTTACCAAAATCATTGTGAATGCCATTGATTATATTGATGTAAAGGTCTTTTGCATTGCATTGTTTCGTACGATGACGGCAGGCCGTAATTTTATGTTTCGCAGTGCGGCTTCCTTTGTTAAAGTGCTGGGCGGGATTAGCGATCAACCCCTCTTGACCAGAAGAGATATGATAAAGGAAAATCGTTCTACCGGAGGGATTATTGTAGTTGGCTCCTATACGAAAAAAACCACCAGGCAGCTAGAGGAGCTGAAAGGTCTGGAGAGTGTTAGGCTCATTGAATTCAACCCCATGCATTCTATGGAACCAGAGGCCTATGAAAGGGAGATCAGACGGGTGGTAGAAGAAGCAGAGGTCTGTATCGGAAACGGTATTACGGCCGTCATCTATACCAACCGAACGCTGCAAACGATTGCAGGAGAATCAAAAGAGGAGACGCTGTTGCGGTCGGTCAGATTATCAGAGGCAGTTTGCCAGATTGTTGGCAGATTAACGGTGACTCCGAGCTTTGTTCTGGCAAAGGGCGGTAACACCTCCAGTGACATTGGTGTAAAGGCACTGAGGGTTAAGCGTGCGAGAGTACTGGGTCAGGTCAAACCGGGAATCCCGGTATGGGAGACGGATGGAAGTAGTAAGTTTCCTGATATCCCCTTTATCATCTTCCCTGGAAATGTCGGTAATGACAAAACCCTACGGGAAGTTACCGAGATCCTGTTAAAGAACGACTGAAAGGCTCATAGTAATATCTATAGAGCCAATTGATAGCAGATTGCGAGACTACATAGTGAATGAAATTTTTACATATGTATGAAAAATAGCTCCAATCTATGAGCTTCCAATTTGCTAATAGAACTATTATATAAGAAAAGATGATTTTTTCTGTTGTTACTTCACAATGACAGAAAAAGCCATCTTTTTTTACATTTGTTAAAAAACGGGAAGCACATCAGCATTTCCGGCCTTGCGGGATCAGCCATCCTAAGATACGCCTGTCCATGAGCTATTTTGTACCATATCCTCATCTCGGGCGCATGTTCTTATATTGCTAGGCGTGTTTTTACAACGGTCATCACGGCTGGAAAAGAGTCTGGAAGTTTCTTCGCTTTTCCGTGGATATGTAATATTTATAAAACTATATGTAAAAAAATCATATCAGCCTCAAAAAGTATAAGGATTTTGCATAAAAAGTATAAGTAATCTACATTCAAAACTATATAAATCTACCATATAATTATCTCATTACAGAAGAAGCCGCTGGAAAAAGGGAATGAACGAGTAATAAGCGGGGGCAAACAATACCGGAAAGGAAACTATGTATGAAGAATAAAAAAAGCAAAGCGATGAATTCCAATTTATCGATGGGTCAGAGAATGGACAGGTTTATTCGATTGACCTGGAAGCAAAAAGAGCTGTTGATCTTAAGCTTACCGGCACTCGTTCTTATCGCTTTATTTAAATACTACCCGATGTATGGAGTTCTCATCGCCTTAAAGAACTATAAAACGAAAATGGGTATCTGGGGAAGTCCCTGGGAGGATCCGTTGTTTCATAACTTTATCCGATTTTTTAATTATGTAGATTGCGGAAATCTCATTATGAACACAATCAAGATTGGTATTATTACAATGCTGTTTACCTTTCCGGCACCCATTATATTTGCCCTCCTGCTAAACGAATTGCGAGGCAAGTTTTTTAAAAGAGCAGTGCAAACAGTTTCCTATATTCCATATTTTATCTCGGTGGTAGTCATTGCCGGTATGTTAAACAGCTTTGGTTCCGCCGAGGGGCTATTCAATGTCATCCGTCAGTTCTTCGGATTAGCACAGGTTAATATGAATTCGGGTGATAAATACTTCCTGCTGATGTATGTGGGCTCTGCGGTATGGCACGGTGTGGGCTGGGGTTCCATTATTTATCTGGCAGCCTTATCAAATGTAGACACCACCCTGTACGATGTCGCAAATATTGATGGAGCAAATCGCTGGCAGAAGATTAAAAATATTGCCTGGCCAACAATTTTGCCAACAACGACCATCCTGCTGATCATGAATGTGGGAAATGTCCTTCAGTCGGACTATACCAAGGTACTGTTAATGCAAAATGATACGAATCGAAGTTTGATTGATGTAATTGGCACCTATGTATACCGAGTCGGGGTTCTGCAGGGTGAATTCGAATATGCGACAGCTGTTAACTTATTTGTATCAATTGCGAGTTTAATTCTGGTATATAGCTCGAATGCGATTACAAGAAAGCTCAACCCGGAAAATAGCCTATGGTAAAGGAGAAGTAGCCGCAATTTCTGAGTTTCGCAATTTGCTAAAAAAGTGAAAGGCACGGGAATATAGGATGGATAACAGACAGAACAAAAAAATAAAAAATAAAATACATATTGGAAGCTATACCTTTGACGTTTTTCTTGTGATCTTAATGATCGGAATATCAATTATCATGATCTACCCATTCATTAATATCATAGCAATTTCCCTTAGCAGCAGCAAGATGATAAGCATGGGTGTTGTTACCTGGTGGCCAAAGGAATTTAATTTTAAAGGCTATGAAATTGTTTTTGGACAGAACAATGTTTGGATTGCGTATAAAAATACGATTATTTATGTCCTTGTTGGTACCACGATCAACCTGCTTTTGACCTCGATGATCGCCTATGCACTGATGTTGAATGATTTTGTGTTCAGAAAACCCTTAACGATTCTATTACTGATCACAATGTTCTTCTCGGGCGGTACGGTTCCAACCTATCTGGCAGTACAGAAGTTTCACATGATTGATACCTTATGGGCGCTGGTTCTTCCCAATGCAGTCTCCGCTTACAATGTTTTTGTCTACCGGGCCTTTTATAGAGGAATATCCTCTGAAATTCGAGAAGCAGCCATGGTTGACGGAGCAAGTAATTTTAGAATCCTTTTCAGAATCTATATGCCGTTATCGAAAGCACTTTATGCCACCTTTGGTTTGTTTTCCGCAGTTGCAATCTGGAATAACTTCTTTGATGCGCTGCTCTATATTAAGGATAGCGCAAAGCAGCCGATTCAAATGATTTTACGTCAAATACTATTTGCCTCCGGCGCGGCAGGCGGAACCTTCGATGGTGTCAGTGAAATGATGCAAAAGGGCATTATCAATCCAAAAAATGTGCAGTATGCCTGCATTATAGCAACCATTGGACCAATCCTGCTGGTTTATCCCTTCATCCAGAGATACTTTGCACAAGGTGTACAGATTGGAGCGGTAAAAGGCTAGTACCGAACTACCTGAACCTGCCTGTAAGGGCGGGCTCATGTACAGATTTTTTGTAAAAAAAATCGCATAAATAGGATCAAGTAGGCAATTGCGAAAAAACGTAGTTTTTGTAATTACCTAAAAAAATGTTTAAGTAGGTAATTGCGAAACCATATAGTTTTTATAATTGTATACACAACAAATGCTATTTCTTCGCTCCAATGCTTCTTTCAGGCTTAGCTTCCGCTTCGAAACAGTATTTGTTGTGTATACAATAGCTTCAGTTAATGAGTTTCGCAATTACCTAAAAAAAATGTTCAAGTTTAGAAAGGAGAAGATTATGAAAAAAAGAAATTTCGCATTATTTATGGTGGTAGTTATGTGCATGACGTTTTTTGTTGGCTGTAAAAGCAAGATTGAAGATACCACCAAGGAGACGGGAAATGTTGGTACTACGGAGGGAGCAACAGAAGCACCGGTATCAGGCACGGGAGAGGCTGTATTACCGGAATTGCCGAATAATACACTTTCCATCACGGTTAACACAGCAAACTTTGCTACAGATGCCCAAGGAACAAAGGTACAGGAAGAATGGCAGAGAAGGATGGAGGCTTATCTTGGCTGTAAGCTGGACATCACCTGGAATGTTACTCCCTGGATGGACTACAGAACAAATGAGCCGGTACTTCTTCAGTCAGGGGATCTCCCGGACGTAGCTACCTATTCACAGGGAACACTGGTAAATGAATACGGCGCTGATGGGGTGGTGCTGGATATATCCAAGTACCAGCAATACATGAAATATTATCCTGAGTTTATCAAAAATACCAATGGCGGGGAGAAATATGCATTCACTGCCAATGGCTCCGCATATTACTTCATGGATGGTTTTGTGAATCCGGAAAATATTGAAGGCGCACAGTCTTTTACCGCATTTGCTTATCGCTTTGACCTTCTGAATAAATTCAACCTGAAACCCGCTACAACACTGGATGAATTTACTAAATTATGCAGCGATATAAAAGGCTTAATTGATCAGGGCAAAATAGATGCAAAATATGTTATGTCCAACTCGGATAAGAACTATGCCTTCTATCGCGGTTTCGTAGGTATCTTTCATACCTGGGATACGACCTACTGGAACGGAGAGCAGTGGTCTTTTGGCCCCATTGAGGACAATTTCAGAGAGATGTTAAAGTATCTGAACAGCTTGTACAGCGCTGGCTTTATCGATCCTGAATTTAGTACGGATGACGGAAGCATGGCGACAGAAAAAGCAGTGAAAGGAAGTAATGTAATTCAGCCTACACTCTGGGCAGGTATGGCTCGTGCCTGGAACACCCAGTCCACCGTAGAGGGTATGCAATGGGGACTTTCCTTCCTTCCGGGGAATGCGACTTATGGTACACCATGGAAGTGGGGTTCCAGACAGCCTGGAAAATCCCTGAACAGCAATATGGGTATTATTATCTCCGCAGACACCAAATATCCTGAATGGGTTGTTAAGATGATTGACTATCAATACTCCGATGAAATGGTCGAAATGATGAACTGGGGTATTAAGGATGAAACCTATACCGTTGATGCCAGTGGTGATCACACCTTTACGGATACGATCTTGAGGGCAGAGGATCCCGTGCAGACAGCTGCTAATTTAGGTATTATGTCCTCTTCTGCCTGCCGTACCGGTATTCCATTTACGCCGTTGACCTTTGAAGCGATGACAGAGCTGATTAAGACAGAGCCTTGGTGGAATCCTGCGGAAGGATATTATGAGGGTAAATACTGGTATGAGTCCGGTAAGATTGGCGGTAAAGATTCCGTATCTCCTTTTGATCGTCCTCCGGTACTTAATCTGACCGACGAACAGGCGACTCAGAAAGCGGAATTAACTACAAACTGTGAATTATTCGCAAAGGAAAACGGATTAAAGTTTATCACTGGTGAGTTAAATATTAATGATGATACTGCATGGCAGCAATATGTAGATGGCGTTAAGAGCCAGGTTTCTGATTTTGACGAAAAAATGAAGATGCTTCAGGACAATTCAGATCTTTCCTCTATCGGAAAATAATGATAGGAACATACTTTCATATAAGGGGATGCTTGAAAAAGCATCCCCTTTTTGGAAGAGATAGGTGAGTGATGTGCTGCTTAATCTGCTGACCGGTGAAACAGTAAGGGGACGGATAAGTAGCAGGAGAGATAAGTAGCGGGATGGATAAGTGGCGAGACAGATAAGTAGTGGGAGAAATGAGTAGCGAGACAGATAGGCAGTGGGGCAGGAGATGTAATCGTAAAAAGCAGTTTTAAACAAATTATAAATTGGGAGGATGACTCTTATGAACAAAAAAATTCTATTTGAAAAAATGACGGATCTCCTGCATGGAGGAGATTATAACCCGGAGCAGTGGCTGGATCGACCGGATATTCTGGAGGAGGATATCCAGCTTATGAAACAGGCTGGAGTTAATGTGGTTACCCTTGGTGTGTTCTC
>JAEWMZ010000482.1 GCA_023392995.1 Bacillota bacterium | reverse complement strand
GGCTTTCAAAATAGGAAAACAAGCTAAAAAATGCTTTTTAACTCCTTCTAAAGCATTTTGTTACGAGAGTGATTTGTGCAAATTCACGAATGACTTTTTGAAATGGTGCTTTTGACACCCTAATCTTTGTAGGTAATTGCGAAACAATATAGTTTTTGTAATTGTATACACAGCAAATACGCCACTTCTCTCCAACGCTTCCTTCGAGCTTAGCTTCCGCTTCCTTCGGGCTTAGCTTCCGCTTCGAAACAGTATGTGTTGTGTATACAATAACTTAATTTTCCGAGTTCCGCAATTACCTAAATTATTACTTGAATTGAAAGGAGTAACCCTTATGATTACATTCAGAACAGCTCAAAAAAAAGATGCTGAGGCTTGTGTTGACCTCTTAACTGAGTCTTTCCTGACTTATGAATATTTCCATATCTTTGCCAAAACACCGGAAACCCAAAAGAAATTCATAAAAACTGTTCTTACCATAGAACTCCATGTAGCACTAAAAAAATCAATTGTTCTTGTTGCTGAAGATTCTCAAAAGATCATCGCTGTTGCACTTCTCGAAAAACCGGATTACAAAGACCCCTCCCTTTTAGAATATATCCTCGCCGGTGGTCTTAATCTTATAAGAGTAGGAGGACTTAAAAATGCCTTGGAATTTTTGGATATGTTCCATCAAACAAATAACGCCTGCAAGCAATTCAAGAAGACGACTCCCTCTTGCTGGCATCTCAGCTCCCTGGCTGTGGCTGATACCTGCAAAGGGCAAGGCATCGGAAGCCGAATGCTGCTAGAGGGTATCTTTCCATACGTCCGTCAAAACAATGGCAAGACACTTACCCTGATTACTAATACACATAAAAACTGCCAATTTTATAAGAAGAATGGGTTTAAAGAATTCAAATATGAACTCCTCCTTTTCAATAATATTTCTCTCGCTAATTGGAGTTTTAAAATCAGTTTATAGCGTTTTACTTTAGAGCCTCTGTGTTTCTCCATATTCCAAAAACCCTGCCTGGGTTCCCGGCAGGGCAGTGGAATAAAGAATATTACTGCACCCCTTTGTATATCACGGTTCTATTTTTTCCTGCTGCCTTTGCTTCATACATGGCACGGTCAGCGTAATTAAATAAATCTCTTGCTTTCCCATTCTTTTGGTAGGAAGCGTAAATTCCACAGCTAAAAGTAATACTCTTTTGCTCTGCAAATTCATAGCGGGAGTCCGCAAAAATATGCTGTATCTCTTCCATAATGGTCTTTGCATTTTCAGCGTTTCTATTCCGAAAAATCATTGCAAATTCTTCTCCTCCATAGCGAAATACATCTCCCGTGGCGGGACAATGGGCTTCCAGCAGCTTAGCTAAGAATATTAAAACCGTATTTCCATTATCATGACCATAGGTATCATTCACCTTTTTAAAATTATCGATATCAATTACGGCTACAGTGAGCGGAAGCTCGTCCTTCTCTATTGCAGCGTTTAGCATGCTGTAAAAAGTGCTCATATTATATAAGCCAGTTAAAGAATCATATTTAAGCTGCTCTGTCAGTTGAATTTGCTTTAAATCACTCTCCTTTAATAGGAACAGTTTTTCAATCTCCAGTCGTAACAGATACCGGGCAATTAGATAGGAGCAGATCACCAAATCAAGGGTAATAAAGAGATTGACATACAATAACTTATCTGCCGCTCTTCCGTCAAAGCGGGCAAAAACCGTGCTGATACAAACCATAAAAAATGATATGATAGAAATATTCCTTGTCAATTTTTTATCCGAAAATAGTACGCTTACATAAATGGGGAAACAAAGAGTACAGGGAAGAACCGCATATACATTATGGACGCAAGACATCGTAAAACAGATTCCCGACAATATAAGTACTGCTATATAGTTTTTCTGCCTCTCCGAAAGCCGGCTTGACCTGGTTCCTAAGCCTCCTAAGATGCATAAGGTAAGGTTAATCCCCGAGGGAAGCACTATGTAAAAAATAGTATATCGAAAGAGATCCAATTTTATCATCCCCGGATAGTATTGAATCAGTAGAAGCGACATTGTAATTTCTAAAACTAAATTCACTGCAGAAAGAAAAAATGCAATCTTAATGAACGATTTTCTGCACTTTTTGTAAATCAAGCCATACATATCCATACCTTATCTCCTCATTTCCATGTTATTCTTTCTGCATGCTTTTATACGCAAATATAACATTCCAAATTTTGTGTGTCAAGATGAATCTTTTGTGGGCTAACGAATGGATGGCCTTCGTGAATCTCCTCCTTGCTATGAGACACAAAATGCCGGAGCAAATCATGAGTTCGCTCCGGCATACTTAAATTAATTTTTTTCTTTTCTTCTCTTCCCCTTAACCTTGACTGATTACATTTCCACCGTCTTTTCCTGCCCCTGGCCCAAGCTCTATTTTCCAGTCACAATGTTTCAGAAATTGTTTATTGTGTTCGATTGCTATAACAGTATTACCTCCACATATCAGTTCATCAATTAGCTTTAACAAATTGCAGATATCAGAAAAGTGCAGCCCTGTTGTCGGCTCATCCAGCAGATATAAAATACTGCCACGTTTTTTTGTAATCAACTCCTTTGCCAGTTTTAACCGCGCTGCTTCCCCGCCGGAAAGTGTTGCTGTACCTTGACCAAGCTTCAGATATCCAAGCCCTACCTTCTGTAAAGACTTCAATTCCTGTATCATCTCCCCTTCCTGCGCCAAAAATTGAAGTGCTTCGGCCACTGACATATCTAATATCTCATCGATACTTTTTCCTCGATAGAAAACCTGCTGGATCATCTTTTTATACCGCTTCCCATTACAGTCCGGGCATTGTAAAAAGGCACCCTCCATATACTTTACTTTGATTTTCCCCTCTCCCAGGCAGGTCTCACATTGACCAAGCTGACTATTGAAGCTGAAATATTTCTCATCCCAGCCCTGCTCAACTGCTGCTTCAACAGCTGCAAACTCACTTCGGATAAAATCCATGATTCCGATGTAGGTAGCAACGATGGATTTTGAGGTTTTACCGATGGGCAATTGATCCACCATAACCACCTCAGTAAATTCCTTTCCTGTTTTAGCGCGGCTGTATATTTCGCCCTTCATTAAGGAAGATTTTCCGCTCCCGCTCACGCCGCAGATGCAGGTAAGGACTTTGGGGGGAAATTCAATACTGATGTTGTTCAGGTTGTTGCAGGTCAGGTGGTTCATTTTTATCCGTTCATTGGTCAGGTGATTCTTCGCCAATGAGATTTCCGATTGCACCTCAGGCTTCATATATTTACTGATCTGCGTACCCTCCTGCTTCAGCATTTCCGCAAGGGTTCCTTCTCCGATTAACCTCCCCCCGCTTTCCCCGGCGCCTGGTCCTATCTCCAGGATATAGTCCGCAATCCGAATCATGTCTTCATTATGTTCCACAAGGATGATTGTGTTTCCTTCCTCGGCTAATTCTTTCAGCAATCCTATTATTTTATCATAATCCCTTGGGTGCAACCCCTTGGAGGGCTCATCAAAGATATATAGAATTCCTGAGATATGATTTTTGAACGCGCCTAACAGCTTCAGACGCTGCCCCTCTCCGCCGGATAAGGTACTTGTTTCCTGACTGAGCTGTATATATCCTATTCCCAGCGAAATCGCCGTCTTTGCTATATCAATTAATGACCTGACTGCATTTTCTATCTTTTCATATTCCCTATGATCTAAGCTGTTTTTTAAGATATCACAGAATTCGATTATCTCATAAAAGGTCATCTTCGCTGCTTCCGGATATCTGATCTGATGGATTGCTGCTAGTCTTCCCTCCATCGCCAGTCTTTCTCCGCCGCACGCCTTGCAGGTAACCTTCGACATATATTGCTCCAGAATCTTCGTATTGGAGTTCTCTTCAGAGATTCGTTCCAATATGGTAAACAACCCTTCTACCGGGCGCTTTATCTCTCCCCTTCTGCCATTTTTCTTATTATGATAACAGAAGGTTACTTCCTCCTTGGAGCCTCTCAGCAACGCATCTCGAAAACCAATCGGCAATTCACACCAGGGTTTTTCCAAATCGATCTCCATTGCTGAAGCAAGACCGAATACTTGTCCCTTCATCCAATTCGCATTAGAATTGTCTCGAAAGGCTCTTAGTTTTCCGTAAAAGGAAGCCGCTCCATCTAAAAGTGACAACTCCGGATGCTCTATTACTTTACTTTCCTCCAGAAGGAAGTCCTTCCCCGTCCCATTGCAGACAGGGCATCTGCTTTCCCCGTCCATATAGCTAAAGGTGGACGGCGTCATCTCAAACATCAATTTGTTGCAATGATAGCATTTTTGTTTCGTTTGGAGCAGCACGCTTTCTTTCTGCTCCAGTGCTGCATAAAAGGCTCCCGCTCCCTTCTCTAAGGCTATCTCGACCCTGCTTTCCAAAGAACCGCCCTCAATCCGGTTGTTGGAAAGATCATATATCTCTACACTTTTCTGGTGTGTTAGGAGAGAGACAATCCTTTCCTTTGATAAGGGAATGATCTCATTTTTGCAGCTTGGACAATGGCGCACAGCGATGGCGGCATAAATATTTCTCAGATAATCGTAGGCATCCGAATACGTTCCCACCGTAGAAAGGGAGTTCCCGCGAATAGACCCCTGAGATATTACAACCGCCGGAAGGCAGCCTGCCATTTCATCCACCTTTGGCTTTTGTAAGATATGATAGCTGTGGCTTAAATACTCCATTCTCCTTTTACACTCGGTATAAATGGTATCGTGAACCAGGCTTGATTTACCACTTCCGCTAACACCCACTACCGCTGTGATTTTCCCATAGGGTATGCGAACATTCATCCCCTTTAGATTATTTTCTCTGGCACCATAGACACCAATTTCCTTCTGCTTTCGAGTTTCCTCCTTTTGGGTTTCCTCCTTTGGAGCAGGTGCTTCCTCTAACATCCTTCTCTTATGATTATCCGCCTCATACAATAACTCTTTCAGGCCACTATCGATCATAGTTATCTCTGCATTCTTAACACTCTGCGTAGTATCTTCAATATACTTCGGCCAGTGCTCCAACCAGACTGGAGTCTTGCAGTCCCAGGTACAGTCCTCTCTGGAATTATATTCACTAATACCTAGACAGGGCGTCTTATCAAAGCTTTCGATCTCCTCCAGGTAGATTCTTTTTTGCTCTTCCTCAATTCTTAGGATGCGTACAACCGTCATAGCAATCGGATTTGGCCTTACTGGTGATCTAGTTGCAAATATTCCGCTTCTCGGCGCATTTTCATAGGGCGGATTACACTCGGTAACACCTCGGTACATAGCAGTGTCAAACTTGTGAAACCACCAGAAAACCGTAATATAGCTACCCGTTATCTTAATCATATGCTCCAGCTGAATATAATTTGTTCCCTTTACCTTTCGAATCTCACCGATTGCATTCACTTCATAGGAATTGGCGTCTTCCTCCCTTTTTACCTCAATATAATCCTGCTGCTTATTTTTAGAAAATACAGGAATTTTCACCGTATCCTCACAGGGAAAATAGGGCTTAATATCAATTAATGCCGCTTTCCCTTTCAGCTCAAGCTTTGCGGCAGCTATGATAACTCCTTCATACATATTCACTTCTTTGATCTTAACAATTACCCTTCTAAGTTTTTCTGTTTCATGCTCCGCGGCTATGAAGAAGAGGTGTATATGGCTGAACTTATCCAAATGCTTCAGAGCTTTTTTAAAATTCTTATAAACTGATATGGTAATTTCTTCTTTCCCTGACTCTACTGTTCCAATTGGTTTTAATTGATACATGCTCCTTCTCACTTTCCTGTATTTTTTATCCTTGTGCCCTTCATTTTTTGATGATCAATTCCAGAAGCGAATTTATTCGCTTTGTGAATAGGCCTTAATGATCAGTTTACAGCTACTATAAACCCTCACACCGTGTGAGAGTCAAGAACAAAAGTGTGCTTCTCACACTCTCGCGATAGTAAATCGTCCCATGCACAGCTTTTGTTCCTCACGCAAAGCTGCGCATCCTCCCGGAGAGTTTTTATTTCATAGGACGAACTTTCCTTTGAAATAAAAAAAGAGCAGCTTCTGCTCTTTCATTGGAACTATATGGGTAATTACGATATTGTATGAGGATATTGTATATACAGCTGATACTGTTTCGAAGCAGAAGCTAAGCCCGAAGGAAGCGCCCCCGTGAAGAGATAGTATGTGCGGTGGATACAATCGCAGATACTATCTTGTTTCCCTAATTGCTTAATTTGAACTATAGAATAAGGGGATCTGTAATTCCGTTACGTATTCCTCCGGATTCGTCGTGTGGCACATTGATACATGGCAAATTTGTCTGTTTTCTCCCTGCATCTGATATTCCTTATGCTGCTCCAGCCAGTATGCGAACTCTTTATAGGCGATACTAATATTGCTGTAGGGTCCATATACTACAAAGCAAGCCGCCATATCTATCTTTGCAAGCTGCCGATAACAAAGCTTAGAATTCTCACAAAAACTCTCAAGTCGGATATCAGAAGCCTCTGCTGCGACACATATTTCAATATCAACCTCCTGCTCCCTATCATCCAGATCATGATAGATGGAGAAGCTCTGCTGACCTTCCAGTCCCTTCCATTTCCCTATAATTTCACCGAATTCCTTCCATAGCAATGACTCGTGATAGTAATCCGGTACAATCCTTCTCATTGAAATGATCTGCTGCATCGGCAAAGTCTTCATGATAATCTCGATATTAAGCTTCTTTCCCTGGCTATCCAGATCACAGAGTAAGCCCTGCAACTGCCGAAGCTTCCTCTTCTCTGATAGAATATTGTCCTCTGTTTTTTTCACCTGCTCCAAAAGATTCTGCTTTATGCTTTCACCGTTCCAGGATATCAGCAGTGATTTTATCTCTTTTACACCAAAGCCCATATCCCTTAATAATATGATCCTGTTCAATTGATCAATTTGTTTTGCACTGTATAACCGGTATCCGTTTGAATCGTCGACCAGACATGGTTCCAATAATTTCTGCTCATCATAATACCGCAGCATCCTTACCGATATCTGGGTAATCTTAGAGAATTCACCGATCTTAAACATCTCCTACTTCCCTTCCGATTTATCACGACTTCCTTTCGCTGTTCTCAAGCTCAAGATAAACATAATAATTGTCAGTACGAGTAAAATATAGTTGGCGATTCCACCCGGAGGAGTGCCATGCAAAAGGACTGGAGGCTTCATTCTCCCGACCGCCATTCTTCCGATTGTCTCAATGAATAAAATAATATAAAACAGGGGTATCAGTGTCCGATACCGGAAGGCTACTAAAAGTTGAATAAATGCATAAATCAACTGGGAAAGCCCCCATAATCCAAAACTGAATATGATATTTTCCGCACCCTTTGATAAATCCAAACCCGCAATACTTCCAGCTCCGCCATCCGGAGCAAAATAATGGACAAGACTTCTTCCCGTGCTAAAAAGCGCTAAGAGGGCAAAAACCCATAATGCAATTTTACTGCCCTGATAATTGTTATCCGCTGTTTTGGGGAATATCTTATCCATCCTATTCTTTATTGCTGCTCTATCCATACCCAACTCATTCCTTCCTCTTTCTATAACTATGACTTCATTCTCAACCTCCGTACTCTGTTCCGGTTTGTCTTAATTATTTTCATGGTTATCTTAATTAATTTAATGATATCACACACAGCTTGAACTATCAATCTTTTGTAAGCTGCGCTATATTGTGAAGAAATCAGATGATGGTCTCTATGCGGATTCGTCATTCGTCCAGCTAAATATTAAAGCTGCACAGTAGAACGTAAAATGAGATGCAGTCTATCCGTTATCTAATAACCTTTGACTGCATCTCATTCTATATGCTCTTATCCCTTGACCCCACCTGCGGTTAATCCGTCAATAAAGGATTTTTGATTTAAGATAAAGATGATAACGATTGGTACAATAGAAACTACAGCTCCCGGAAATAGCTTATCATAATTATTTCCATAAGGAGTAATCATGGAAGCAAGGCCAATGGGTATGGTCAACCGTTCTGTGGAGCGTAATACGATGAGAGGCCATACCAGACTGTTCCAGCTATTCATTGCCTGCAAGATCATCATTGCGCCAAAGGCCGGCTTTAGGAGCGGTGCCATAATCTTCAGGTAGATGCCGTATTCAGAGCATCCGTCAATTCTTGCAGCTTCCATAAAATCCTTTGGTATCTTCACTGCCGATTGCCGGAAGAAGAAGATTGCGAAGGGAGACACTGCAAAGGGGAGCACAACCCCCAAAAACTTATCGATTAGGTTTAATGTAATCATTAATTTATATAATGGTAAGAGCAGTATTTCAACCGGTATCATCATCACCAATAACACCATTGCAAAAATCAGGTTCTTCCCTTTAAAGTCATACATTGCCAAACCATAGCCTACCAGTGAGGAGAAGAATAGTGATAGGACAGTATACATCAGCGTTATGATGATACTGTTAGAAAACCATTTCAGATATAACCCATCATTATCGGTAAAGAGCACCACATAGTTCTGAAGAGTCATAATCTCAGGCTGTAACTTCATATTCAGACCATTACTAATTAGTTCCTGCCCCGGCTTAAAGGAAGAGATAACCATAAAGATAAAGGGAGCCAGCGTGATTAAGCTGATGAACAGCAGGAGCAAAAAGGTAATTCTTAATCCCCACTTTTTGGTTTTTCGTATCATCTTAATCACTCTCCTTTTTGAAAAATCCAAATATCATCAATTGAATTAGATTTACTGTCATAATGATGAGTAACAAGGTTACTCCTACCGCAGAAGCCAGCCCAAAGTCCGCATTGTTAAAGGCGGTTGTATAAATATAGGAGACCAAAGTTAAGCCAATGTTTCCGGGGGAGCGATAGGACCAGTACGCAAAGCTCTCGGCAAACATGGCAAGTCCTCCGTAGACACTGATGGTTACAACATAAATAATGACCGGCTTTAAGGATGGAATGGTGATCTTAAGAAACCGCTGCAAGGTGTTGGCACCGTCGATTTCTGCTGCTTCGTACAGCTCATCCGGTATACTTTGTAAGCCGGAAAGAAAATATATGATATTAACTCCCATCCATCTCCAAACACAAAGGATTACCAGGGCGAACATACCCGTATGCTTTCCTTGGAGCCATATAAAGGGCTCAAAGCCAAAGAAACCTATAATCTGATTCGCCAGCGCAGTGGACTGCTCCGCAAAAGCATAGCGGAAAAACATACCTGCTACAATAACAGAGGTTAATGCCGGCAAAAATAAGGAGGATTTAAAGAAATTCCTTCCTTTTAACAGCTTCGTGTTAAGCAGTGTCGCCAAGATAAGGGGCACGGGCACTAAGATTGCAATCGTAAAAACCGTATAGGTAAAGCTAACTCTCAGGGCGCTGAAATAATGAGGATTTACTAGATTTTTGTAATTCTTTAGTCCAATAAACCGAACCTCACCAAAGCCCTGAACATCCTGAAAACTCATTGTAACTGCGGAAAGAATCGGATATAAGTAAAATAACAGGAACGTTATAACAAAGGGTAATACAAATACATAGGGCACAAAGCTCTGTGAATTGAATATCCGTCTCAGGGAGAAACTTCTTAATTTTGTTTTATTTGTGTACGCTTCTTCCGGCTTCATAGAATCCCTCTCCTTTTAATAAGCAGAAGGGGCTTCCTTTTGCGACAGCCCCTTCCCGCCTTTGAAATATATTAATGCGTTTATTTATTTCTTAATTCATTCGCTGCTTCTTTTAATGCCTCTTCCGGTGTTTGACTTTTTTCTTTCAGAGCCTTAAACACAACATTTTTTTGTACCAGACTGACTGCATCCGGGTACAGCTCGGTTATATTGGTTGGATTAATTTCATCCTTTACTTCTTTTAACATTGCAAAGATACCAGTACCAAAATACTCGGTAAAGTCGTTGGAGGCTGACATCGCCGGATCATCCCAAACATCCCAGCGAATCGGATCAAATCCCAGCTCTGTCCAGGTCTTGATGCTGCCTTCTTTTGAAAGCTTTGCTTCTGCCAGGAATTTTTTAGCCAGCTCCTGTTCCTTACTTTGTACTGTAATTACAGTTCCTGTTCCACCCATACCGGCGGAGCGATTACCGCCCTCTTCCCAAACCGGCAAAGGAGCAATTGCGATCTTTCCTTTTAAATCAGGCATATAGGAGATAAATCTTCCCATGTACCACATTGGCATCATTAAGGATGCAGCGCCGCCCTTATTCATGAAAGCCCAGTACTCTTCTGAATGATGGAAGCCGCCTGGTGCTGGTACTGAGATTTTATCGGTATAAAGCATATCGTATAAGAATTGTAAGGTATCAATATTCACTTGATTATCCAGAATCACCGTACCATCTGCCTGGAAGAAATCTGATCCCCTTTGACTAATCAAAGGATAATAGGACCAATGCTCGGTTACTTCGGTGGTGGTCATCGGAATCCCGGTTGCTGCTACTACCTTTTTGCCGGCTTCCACATAATCAGCCCAGGTCTTGATATCTTCTACTTTAACTCCCGCTTTGCCTAATATTTCTGTGTTATAATACATTACGGTAGCTCCAACATGGTAATCTATCCCGTAATACTTCCCATCCTTTGCATAATTGTCCATTCTAGCCATGATCAGATTATCTTTTTCCGGTTCAATGATATCATTTAACGGAACCAGTGAGGGCGAGCTTCCTTTTATGTAATTAGCGAATTTACTGATCTCTATGTCTGCCAGATCCGGCGCCCCAGTACCGGACTGCAATGCGATTAATAATTTATTGTGCATCTCATCATAGGGATAAACTTCACTTTTTAATTCAATCTGCTCCTCCGGATGTGCTGCATTCCAGGCCTTCGCCGCATCATCCATGAATACTCCATGAAGTTCATTAAAGGTCCAGAAGGATAATTTTGTAGCCTTACCATTCCCTTTTTTGTCATCCTTCGTCTCCTGCTTCTGATTGTCATTGGATGCCGTTTCTTTTACACTTGAACAAGCTGTTACTGTGGTTAACAATAGTACCGTGATCAATACAATACTTAATAGCTTTTTCATTCCATACCCTCCGCTTGATTAATTATAAAGTCTGTTTGACTTCAGGATCATTATATAATAAAAGAGTCCACGAATGGACTCAAATAATTTTACATCTACTACACATTTATTTTGAACTTTCTGTCTAGAACACCAATTTTTCGTGATCCGACTCTAATTTTTTTAACACCCTTGATTTTACGATTTCCTCATATTCCAGAGGGGTCATGTTAACCAGCTCCTTGAATACTTTAAAGAAATAATTATAGTTTTGAAATCCAACCTGACCTACGATGTCCTTGATACGAACGTCTCCCTTCTCAATTAGCAGCTTCGCTTTATTCACACGCAGTTGGTTTAAATATCTGCTGTAGCTTACTTTACATTCTTCTTTGAATATGCGGCTCAAATAAGAGCTGCTGACATTGATATAGCTGGCGGTATCCTCCAAAGACATATCCAGATGATAGTTTTTGTGGATGAACTCCAGCGCCTTTTTGGTATTTTCACTATATTGATGGGTTTCATACATATTTTGCTTTAGCAGCTGCAACAGCTGATAATGTATGCCACTGATCCAGTTCTTCACATCAACCATCGTATCATATTTTTGCATTTTACTATAAGGTACATCATTTGCATGAAAGATCTGATCCATCTTCAGACCGGCTTGATTTGCCACACGGCTTGCTATATTAATCAGCTCTGCAACAATCATATGAGTTGCATTATGATTTAACCTTTGTTTCATTACTTCTGCAAAGATATCGTCCAGTGTTCTGATCAGCTTTTCCTCATCATAGGTTTTGAAGCTAATCAAAATATCCGTCTCTTGCTGAGAGGTTAAGGTCACAAAATCATTCTTCATAATTTTTTGAGGAACATCCATGAATAGCTGATCCTTTCCCTTGTAGAATTTTTCATTCAGCAGGCGTTCTGCAGCTTGATAATAGAGATTGATTTTCTCCAGCTTCGGACAGACCGGACTAACACCAAAGCAAGCGGTCAGATTCAAATACCGTTTCATCGACATTCGGATTCGCTCAATGATCTGATACATCTGATTGTATACATACAGCTTACTATAGGCCTTTCCCAGCGACATGATAATGGCAAATTTCCCTTGCTCCAGATGAACAATATAGGCTTGTTTGGACTCATTAAGAATCTGCTGAACGATTTCAACAAATACATCTATGATTCTTTTCTTAACCTCCTGCTCAGAGGCTT
The DNA here is from genome assembly GCA_023392995.1 of Bacillota bacterium. Taxonomy (GTDB): domain Bacteria; phylum Bacillota; class Clostridia; order Lachnospirales; family Lachnospiraceae; genus Mobilitalea. The sequence continues at coordinate 615 of JAEWMZ010000482.1, read as the reverse complement.
TTTCCAATAGAAAGTAGTAATCATCAATTTCTAATACGATAACCACCAGATTATATAGCTCCAGATTCAGATGCAGCCTTTCGATGTTTTCTCCCATCTCCCCTGCCTCCAGGATTTCGCCATACAACAGCGCCCGAAGAAACTGCTGTCTAAGATGACCCTGGGCTAATTGCAGCTGATTTTCAAAATGGGTTTTCTCTCTTAAGTCTTCTCTTCTTTTGATAATTCTGTTACTGGCAACCTTTAGCACCGATAATAACAGCTCCGGCTCCAGCTTATGCTTAATGATATAATCAATGGCACCAAGCTTCATGCTGCCCTTCACATAATTAAAATCATCATAACCACTGAGTGCAATGACTTGAATCATAGGCCGATTCGTACCAATCCACTCAATGAGCCCTACACCGTCCATAACCGGCATCTTCATATCAGTTAAAACAATATCCGGGCTACAGCTTTGTATCAGCTCAATGCCATTCTGACCATTCACCGCTTCTCCACAGATATCGTAGCCATAATGGGTCCAATCAATCATCATTTTTAGATTCATACGCGTTAAATTATCATCATCAACGATCAACACCTTAAACATGATACTCGTCCTTTCCTAAA
>JAEWMZ010000478.1 GCA_023392995.1 Bacillota bacterium | reverse complement strand
CGGTTTCTTCATCGTTATAGAGTTGGAATATGTAGTTTTTGTCGGATAAAAATGTGGATGGTAATATGGCTTTTGACATAGGAATGTGGAAGGTTTCGTTGATTTGGGTTTCGGATTTGTGTCCGTGGGAGTAGTACATATTGTCGGATTCCAGTACACTTGTACCGATTTGGCTTGCTATTTCTTCCGGAAGTTGAATTCGGAGATGGAATTGCTTTTGGGATCGGCTGTAATCGATGAGGGTTGCTTCGACGTTAACAGTGATTTCGTTATCGTTTTGAGAAATATAGATATTGGAGTCTTTGATATCTAATGCTTTTAATTCCTGATGGAACAGCCAATTGAAGGTGGTCCGGGTGAAATCAATGGACCAGTGCATCAGGGGCAGCAGAAGAAAAATAATAGCGAAAAACAGGAACAGTTTATTTCGCTTTCGGAATCTGGTTGAATTTAGTATTCCTGTGATGGCATAGACAAAGGGTACGATTAATAAAGTTGTGCCTAGATATATTGTTAAAGTAGAGATATGTAGGGTGGGAATAAGTAATTCTACAAACACCATTGGCCGGTGAGGAACTTTATAGGTTAGAAACACGCATAGAAAAAGTAAGCAAAAAGAGATAATTAGGTTTTTGTCATCTTTTATAATCTTATTCATAAGTTGCATGAGAATCCCTCCAGGTGAGTGTACAATAGTTTGATACTGCTTTCATTTTATGATAATAATGTGGAATATTCAACCATAAATAAAAGAATCCCATCATCGGCTGAAAAATTATGATGGGATTTCGGGCTTTCCTAAAGATTATAATAAGCATTAATTGGATTTGGTTTAACCTTATCATTGATTCGTGTAAGCTGTTTTTTGATTAAGACATATTGGTGAAACGTCAGAACAAGAGCAGTGTGAAGATAGAATGTAATTATCAACCTCGATCGTGAGTGGTCTCGTGGGAGAATAACCGTTGGTAGGAGAACACAGCAAGTTAAAAAGTTTTTTATTTTTTGATTGACTGTTCAAACAAATAATGATATAGTTCAATACATCGTTAACATGTTAATTAGATAAAGTTAATTCGATAAAGTTAATTCGATAAAGTTAATTCAATAAAATAAATTCAATAAAGTAAATTTGTTACAAAGGTGTAGTGATTCCTTGCCGGAATTATCTGCATCTTTTTTTATTTTATAGCATACGAATTAGTGCGGGTTTATTGTGAGCGTTGGCTATTATTCGGTATGAGGAGGAGATTAGGGGATGGAACTTTTGAAAATGGACGGCATTACGAAGAAGTTCGGCAATGCTTATGCGAATAAAAATATTACCCTAAGTGTCAAAGAAGGCGAAGTCCATACACTTCTAGGGGAAAATGGTGCTGGTAAGAGCACATTGATGAATATTCTGATTGGCCTGTATCAGCCGACCATTGGTGATATTTATCTGAAGGGAGAAAAGGTGAAAATTGATACCCCAGCCAAAGCAGTAAAGCTTGGCATTGGGATGGTACATCAGCATTTTATGCTGGTGGAGGCTATGACAGTTTTTGAAAATATTATACTTGGAACTACAAGGGCATCCTCAGCCTTTATTAAAAAAGAGGCGATGGAGAAGGAGATCAATGAGTTAGCCGATAAATACGGGCTGAATATTGAGCTGGATAAGCCGATTACAGAGATTTCCGTAGGAGCTCAGCAGAGGGTGGAGATCTTAAAAGCACTTTATCGTGGAGCGGAGTTATTGATTCTGGATGAGCCTACAGCGGCGTTAACGGACTTAGAGGTAACCGGTTTGTTCCAGATTATCCGAAAGCTTACTTCTGAAAGAAAGTCTGTTATATTCATTTCCCATAAGATGAGAGAGGTACTTGAAATTAGTGACCGGATTACGGTGCTCAGAGCCGGGGAAACCGTAGAGACCCTGGATAAGAGCCAGACCAGTGCAGCTGAGCTGGCGAATCTTATGATCGGCAGGGAATTGGTGACGAGCGAATATACCAAGGCTGCAGGAAAAACGGAGCATATTCTGGAATTAGACCAGGTCAGCTTTCATAGCAGCTCCAAGCACAATGGGGTAAACAAGCTTAGTTTGAACATTAACAAAGGAGAGGTGCTTGGCATCGCAGGGGTGGATGGAAATGGTCAATCCCAGCTAGCACAGCTGGTTACCGGAAATCTTGCACCAGAAAGCGGTACTTTGGTCTTAAAAGGGAAGAAGGTTACTAATTTTATACCGAAGAACTTTATCGAAGCCAATGTTTCTCATATACCGGAGGATCGCAATAAAATGGGATTGATCGGAAATATGACGGTCAAGGAAAACCTGATTCTAAAAAGTACCCAAAAGCCGATGATTTCCTATGGCAAGGGTGGCTTTATCAGAAAAAGAGCGATGAAGCACTTTGCCGAACAGATGAAGGGAAAGTACGATATTCGCTGCGCTTCCCTGGATCAGGAGATTCGTAATCTTTCCGGAGGAAATCAGCAAAAAGTGATCCTTGCCAGAGAACTGGAGGAATTACCGGAACTGCTGGTGGCAGTGCATCCGACCAGAGGGTTGGATATCGGCGCCACCAAGTATGTTCACGATAAGATCATAGCTGCAAGAGACCAGGGATGCGGTGTGCTGCTGATCAGTGCAGATTTTGATGAGGTTTTAAAATTATCGGACCGGATCGCAGTAATGTTTGAGGGAGAGATCCTTGGAGTTTATTCAGGAGAGAATCCTCCGATTCCTGAGATATCCCTGGCGATGTCAGGAAAACTATCCGAAAGGAGTTTATCCAATGAAGGTAAATAATCAGTTGATAAAAATAGTTGTCCCGGTTTTAGCAGTCCTACTATCTTTTCTTGTGGGAGCTATCCTGATTGCCTGTATCGGCGGCAATCCGTCGGAGGCGTACCAATATTTATTCCGGGGAGCCTTTGGCAATCTCTCCAACTTCGGTGAAACAGTGGTAAAGGCCATTCCTTTGATATTCACAGGTCTTGCGGCAACCTTTGCTTATAAATGCGGGGTATTTAACCTGGGAGCGGAAGGGCAGTTTGTCATGGGGGCGACAGCTAGTATCTGGGTCTCTACCACCTTTACCGGGCTAAGCGGTGTTCCACTGATTATTCTTAGCCTGCTGTCCGGTATCCTTGCCGGAGGAATCTGGGGATATATTCCTGGTATTCTTAAAATTACACGTGGGCTGAATGAAATGATAGTCAGCATCATGCTAAATTACATAGCGATTCTATTCATGGGGTTTTTGTATACCGGGCCCTTAAGAGACGGCAATCTCCCCCAGACCGCAGCGGTAACAGCGAAGCTGGCACGCTTTGTAGGAAATACCCGCATCCATGTTGGAATTATCCTTGCTTTGCTGCTTGCGTTGATTTTATACTATTTTCTTTTTTATACCTCGAAGGGCTTTCAGCTTCGGGCTGTGGGCTTGAATCAGACGGCTTCCCAGTTTAACGGTTATCCGGTAAAGCAGTTAATGCTTATGTCTTTTATCATCTCCGGTGCGATCGCAGGACTTGGAGGCAGCGTGGAGCTGCATGGAACCCAGTTCAGGCTGATGGCTGGTTTCGGAGATGGATATGGCTTTGACGGTGTTGCGATTGCACTGATTGGTCAGCTCAATCCTCTTGGAACTGTACTTGTTGCATATTTATTTGCAGTTCTTCGGGCGGGAGCGACTACTATGCAGGTTGGTACCGGGCTTCCTACCTCTGTCATTGACATCATTCAGGCTTTGGTGATTATCTTTGCCGTAGCAGGCAGTGCCTTTATCAATCTTCCACATATACGGCAGTTCCTTTCCAATCTGTCATCAAAAAGAACGGAGGAGGTCTAATTCATGGAAGTATTTTTAAATTGGAATTTTATACAGGAGCTACTTCTCTCTACGATTCGTATGGCTACACCTATTCTTATTGTGGCACTGGCTGAGCTTTATTCGGAAAGAGCAGGGATGGTTAATATCGGTTTGGATGGCATTATGGCCTTCGGTGCCTTAATTGGATTTTTAGTAAGCTACTCGACCGGGCAGCCCTTCCTTGGTATTTTAGCAGGTGCAGTGGGCGGTATTTTAATTAATTCTGTTTACGCTTTTTGCACGATACATCTGGGAGCGGAGCAGATTGTATATGGTATGGCGATTAATATTTTTGCTCCGGCCATTGCATCCTTTGTTTATAAGATCAAATTTGGCATCAGCTCCTCCCTCGTTCAGGCTACGCTGATGGAGGAATTGTCCATCCCATTCCTTAGCAGTATTCCGGTAATCGGCAAGCTTTTCTTTTCCCATACACCAATTATCTACCTGGCTTACTTACTGGTGCCCTTGTCCTATGTATTCTTTAGCAAGACAAAAGCAGGGTTAAACTACAAGGCGGTGGGAGAATTTCCAAAAGCAGCGGAAACCATGGGAATTCCCGTCGTGCGTACGAAGTATCTGGCCTGTCTGATTTGCGGAGCTTTGGCGGGGGTTGGCGGAGCTTATCTGACGACCTGCTATATTAGTACCTATTCTGACGGGGTGGTATCCGGACGTGGTTTTATTGCACTTTCCGCGGTTATCTTTGGTCGGTGGATGCCGGGCGGAGTTCTGCTGGCCGCATTGCTGTTCGGCTTTACCGATGCCCTTCAGATCAGGCTTCAGGTGCTAAGCTCCGCCACACCATATCAGCTGCTGGCTATGATTCCATATCTATGTACGCTGTTCGTCCTGGCCTTCTTTGGTATTAAAAAGGCCGGCCCTGCTGCAAATGGAAGACCGTATTTCCGCGAAGAACGTTAATTATTGGCTTTGCCACTGATTATAGACACACATCACTCATTACATATCATTTTAGGAGGAAAATTGTATGAAACAAAAATTTATGGCATTCCTTATGGCCTTGGCCATGGTAATGACTGCGCTGACCGGCTGCAGTTCATCTACAAAAAGTGCAAGCACTGACACTACAAAAGAAAGCACCGCCAGTGAACCGACAGCGGCGGCTGAGACAGAGGAAGCTGCGGCAGATACGGTGTACAAGGTAGCTATGATCTGCGATTCCAGTATCGCCGACGGCGGATGGGGCGCTGCCTGTTACAATGCCATGGTGGCAGCTGCCGGGCAGTATGGTTTTGAAACCCAGTATACAGACGGCCTTACTTCCGCAGACTTTGCTTCCAGTATACGCTCCTACTGTGATTTGGGCTTTAATCTGATCTTTGCCCCCGGTAATCAGTATACCGATGCCGTAACCGAGGTAGCCGCAGATTATCCTGATGTATCTTTTGCACTGCTTAATGGTACAGTTGAGGCCGATAATATTGTATCCTTACTGCCGGATGCACAGCAGATCGGATATATGGCAGGCGCACTTGCCGGCTTGATGTCAAAGACCAATCAAATTGGATTCATTGGCGGTATGGAGCTGGATACCACTAAGCAGAAGCTGGCGAGCTACGAGGCAGCGGCGAAAACAGTGAATCCTAAGATCCAGGTGGTTTCCGCCTATGCCAACTCCTTCAGTGATTCTGCCAAGGGCAAGGAGATCGCGGATTCTATGGTAACCGCCAGTGATGTAGATATCATGTTCGGTGATGCCAGTGCGGTAGACTCCGGAGCAAGAGAGGCTTTGGGAAAATATGAGGGCAGATATGACATCGGGCAGCCCAGTGACCTGTTGGCTACACAGGAATCAGAGGTAGTTATCAGCAGCGTTGTTACGGATAATGCAACCCTGATCGGCTTGTGTATGGAGGATGTGAAGGCAGGAAACTTTGGCAATAAGACAATCTACGGTAATCTGTCCAACAAAACCCTAAGTGTAGGAACCTTTAGTGCATCTGTGCCTGCTGAAATTCAAACTCAATTTTTGGAAATTGTTGAAAAGATTAAAGCCGGAACCTTTATACAGTAACAAATGTCGTCTAGTGTGACTAATCTGTTTTTATTCTTGAACATGCTAAGAAAGATGAGGTTTTTCTTAGCATGTTTTTTAAATACAATAGCAATTTGGGAGTCGGATTTAAAACCCGGCTCTTTTCGATGAGTGATAAATTATCGGTGCAATGGGATTCTTAAAGCTTTCTTATGTAAGATATAAGTTTCCCCAGAGATAAATAATAAGTTTTCTAAAAAAATAAAACATCTTGACATCAAAGAGGCTATTGAATATAATTGCGAATAAATATTACAATGCGCTAAAGCGCACAAATGAGGCGGTGAAGAAGAATTATGGAATATATTACGCAGAATGTTTCAAGAAATCTAAAAAGAATACGGAAAGCCAGAGGAATGAGTCTGGATGATGTTGCAAAGCAAACCGGAATCAGCAAAAGTATGCTGGGACAGATTGAGAGAGGAGTATCTATTCCTACCGTGGAGACCCTGGGTAAGATTGTGAGTGGTCTTAGGGTATCCTTTAACTCCTTAATCAGTGCAGCCAAGAACGACGTCGTACTGGTAAATAAAGATGACCTAGAACCTTCCTATGCCAGCGAAGGCCTGGAATATAAAGCTTATGAGTACTTTCCCTATGAGGAGGACAGAACCTTCGAAATCTATTTGATGAATTTGGAGCCTCACAGTATCTATCAGTCAGACGGACACGGGGATAATACCTATGAGTATCTGACGGTATTTTCTGGGATTCTTCAGGTAAAGGTAGAGGATACGGTTTATGAGTTAAGAGAGGAAAGCTCTATAAGATTTCCTACCAACGGGAAGCATGAATACATCAATTCAGGAGAGGTAACAGCCAGGTTCAGTGTAACCTTTACCTGGAATTAAGGGTGACAAGATACAAAACAAAATACAATGAAAATATTTCTTGAAAAAAGAATTGACAATATAACGCACGGCTGATATAATTCGATTTAAATAAAAAGGAAATAATTCCATTTAAAAATAAACAAAAGCGTTTAAGAAGAGACGATCTCGGCTTAAATGCTTTTTTATTTATACCAAGTGGGTCAGATATAATTGGGCAATTGCGAAACAATATAGTTTTTGTAATTGTGTACGTTATCTTCAGTTAGTGAGTTTTGCAATTACCGAAAAGACATAATTCAAGAAAGGAAGGGATGAATATGAAAGAGATCACAATGTATATTAAACCGGAGAAGCTGGAAACAGTAAAGGACATTTTACAGAGCCATGGTTGTGGGGGTATGTCAGTGATGAGCATCATGGGCTGTGGAATCCAATTAGGAGAAACCACACCGGTAGAATTTAAGGGGCTAAGAACAAAGATTAATCTGATTCCGAAGATCAAGGTCGAGGTCATTGTAAAGGATGAGCTGGTAGAAGCGATTCTTCTGGAGATCAGAGATAAGATCGCTACCGGTCAGGTTGGAGATGGTAAGGTAATTATTAAAAATGTAGAGGATGTAATGAGAATACGTACCGGCGAACGTGGTACAGATGCAATTTAATTAATGAGGAAGGCAAAGATGCTGACGGAACTGGTCGGCATCTTTTGCTTTATATGACACACCAGACAATCCAATCTGCTTCATTTGCTTTACATATAAGAATAACCAGGTAATTGCGAAACAATATAGTTTTTGCAATTGTATACACAGCAGAGACTATTTCTTCACGAGGGTGCTTCATTCGGGCTTAGCTTCCGCTTCGAAACAGTCTCTGCTGTGTATACAATATCCTTATTTAATGAGTTTCGCAATTATCTCTATATAAGAATAACTCTAGAAGGAGTGATGAAATGACTGGGGAAAGAAAAGCGATTGTAGAAATCAGGAATGTAAATAAAAAATATGGAGAAAACCATGTTGTTCATGATTTAAATCTTACTATCTATGAAGGCGAATTTCTTACAATGCTTGGTCCGTCCGGTTGCGGAAAAACAACACTGCTGAGAATGATCGGCGGATTTGAGGATGTCACCGGCGGGCAGATTCTGATTGAAGGAGAGAATGTGGAGGAGAAGCAGCCCTTTGAACGTAATGTTAATACCGTATTTCAAAGCTATGCGTTATTTCCGCATATGAATATCTTTAACAATATAGCTTATGGGCTGAAGATGAAGAAGATACAAAAGCCTGAGATAAAACAAAGAGTGCAGGAGATGCTGGAGCTGGTTCAGCTTACCGGCTATGATAAACGATATCCCAGTCAGCTGTCCGGCGGGCAAAAGCAAAGAGTTGCGATCGCCAGAGCGTTGATTAATAACCCCCGGGTGTTGCTTCTGGATGAACCGCTGGGAGCCTTAGATCTAAAGCTGAGAAAGGAAATGCAGCTGGAGTTAAAAAGGCTGCAGCAGAAGCTGGGCATTACCTTCATCTATGTTACCCATGACCAGGAGGAAGCGCTTACGATGAGTGACCGTATTGCAATCATGAATCAGGGGTATTTGGATCAGCTGGATACCCCTGAAGGCATCTATGATAAGCCAAAGACGAAGTTCGTAGCTGATTTTATCGGAGAATCGAATATCTTTGAAGCAGTGCTGGAGGAACCGGATCAGGAGATTACAAAAATTAATCTGGAGATGGGAGAAGCTCTGGTAAAGCTAGATCAAACAGAGGAATATGAGGCATTAGAAATGGTGCATGTCTGTGTCAGACCGGAGAAGATGAAATATTCCAAATCAGCAGTTGAGGGCTTTCATGTAAAGGGAATTGTAAAAGAACAGATTTATGTTGGCAACATCATAAAGAGCAATATCGTCATAGGAAACGGGCAGACCATCAAAATCAGCAGAATGGATATCGACGAAATCCCTAAGGTGGGTGAGGTGGTCAATCTATACTGGGATCTGGAGGATGTGGTCATCATGAAATCCAGAGAATATCTGCTTCATAATGCAATCGAGAATGTGAATTTAGGAGCATAACATATGCCAATGTCTATTGCAATGAATTACCTAAGGTTTGGCAATTCGAATCAAGGAGGAATGAAATGAAGAAAAGTCACCAATTCAGGAATAAAACAATACCGCTGCTGTCTACAGTTTCACCTGTGACAATCTGGTTGATACTCCTGGTGGCAGCACCTCTAATCTATGTATTTGTTCTAAGTTTTCTATCCACGGATGGTTATAACGTAGTATACACTTTTACTTTTGAAAACTATATAAATTTGTTGAATCCGGCTTATCTGGAAATATACTTTAACTCATTTGTGTTAGCCCTGCTGACGACGGCAATTAGTGTGATTTTTGGATACCCCTTCGCCTATCATATGGCGAAAGCCGGCAATCGGCGGAAAGCAACGATGATGATTATGCTAATGATTCCTTTCTGGACGAATTCAATGATTCGCTTGAATGGCTGGAAAACGATTCTCGGAAAGACAGGGTTATTAAACACCCTGTTGGTTCAGCTTCACCTGGTGGAGCAGCCGTTGGAGATATTATATACCCGGGGAGCCGTGCTGTTGGGTATGGTTTATATCTTGTTTCCCTACATGGTGCTGCCGTTGTTCTCCTCCATCGACAAGCTGGATTTTAGTTTGCTGGAGGCCTCCAATGATCTGGGTGCAAACAAAGTAAAAACCTTTCTTCATATTACTTTTCCGCTGACAGCACCTGGAATCTTCTCCGGTACCATCCTGGTATTCATTCCTTCCCTAGGATACTTCTTCGTATCAGATATTATGGGCGGAGCGAAATCCCAGCTCATCGGAAACCTGATTGAAAATCAATTCAAGGCAGCAAATAACTGGCCTCTGGGAGCCGCTTTATCCATGCTGCTCATTGTCTTAATTGTTATCATTGTAAGCATCTATCGAAAGAGCGGCGGCGAGATCAAGGATCTGGGGGTGATGTAAATGAACGGAAAAAAGAAAAGACACCTGGGCCTGGTATCGGGGCTTTACGATAGCTTAGTCTACTTGTTCTTATATCTGCCAATCGGTGTAGTGGTATTGTATTCCTTTAATACCTCCAAAAGAAACATTGTTTTCGAGGGCTTTACCTTCGAATGGTATGGAAAGCTGTTTCAGAACGATGCACTTCTGGAGGCTTATGGAAATACCTTGATTGTTGGTTTTTCCAGTACGGTGATTGCTACGGTGATTGGTACTCTTGCCTCCTATGGTATGTCAAAATACAAGTTCAGAGGAAAGAGCATCCTGGAATTACTGCTTTATATACCGGTAGTCATACCGGAGATTGTACTGGGTATTTCTTTACTGGCAATATTTAATCTCTCCAAGATACCCATGGGACTGGTATCACTGATCATAGCACATGCTACCTTCTGCATACCTTTTGTAGTATTTACGGTGAATGCAAGATTTGCTGGGTTTGACAGGTCCGTAGAGGAAGCGGCAATGGATCTTGGAGCCGGAAGGTTGAAGACCTTTCTAACGGTAACGCTTCCTATGATCCTTCCGGGTGTAATCTCTGGAGCATTTCTATCCTTTACACTTTCAGTGGATGATATTATCATCAGTTTCTTTACCACAGGACCTGGAAGCAATACCTTCCCACTAAAGGTAATGGAGCTGACAAAAACAGGGGTAACACCGGATGTGTATGCGCTATCAACTCTGGTACTTCTGGTAACGATTATTGTTGTCCTGGCATCCCAGGGAAAGAAGAGCCGAAGATAAGAGGGGATGGAGAATTTAATGAAGTTAAAATAATGCAGGCAAATAATAAAAAAATAGGGGCAAAGCAATACAGGTAAAGAAAAATGCAGGTAATATGATATAGGCTAAACAATAGGGGAAAAACAATACAGGCATAAAAATGCAGGTAATATAGTATAAGCTAAACAATGCGCGAAGAACAAAACAGGCAGAAAAATACAGGTAATATAGTATAAGCTAAACAATGTGCGAAGAACAATACAGGCAGAAAAATACAGGTAATACAATATAGGCTAAACAATTCGGGCAAAACGAAACGAGTAAAACAATGCAAGGAAATAAGTAAAACGATACGGATAAACAATATGAATTTTTAGTTCTATTAAAAGGAGGCAGATATATGGATAAAAGGAAACGATTGGTTGCAATTTGTGTGGTAATGATTTTAGCTGTCAGCTTAACGGCTTGTGGCGGCAGTAGTAAGAAAAACGGAACCCTGAACCTATTTATGTGGACGGAGTATATACCAGATTCCGTTATCCAGGGCTTTGAAAAGGAGACTGGAATTGATGTCCAGATGCAGACCTATTCCAATAATGAAGAGATGCTGGCCAAAGTCAAGGGAAGCAGTGCAGGAACCTATGATATTGTGTGCCCGACGGACTATATGGTAGAGAATATGATATCCCAGGATATGCTGTTGGAATTGGATCAAACAAAGTTAACAAATCTCGGCAATCTTGATTCCGCTTATTTGAATATGAGCTATGATCCGGAGAATAAGCATTCCGTCCCTTATATGGGTGGCGCTGATATTCTCGTATATAACAAGAGTATGGTGCCGGCCTCTGCTGATTTTTCCAGCTATAACGAATTGTTCAAGCCGGATTACAAGGATTCGATTGTTATGCTGGATGATTTCCGCGCCATTATTGGAATGACTGCTTTAAATCTGGGCTATGACATGAGCGAGACCGATCCGGATAAGTTAAATAAGATCAAGGAAAAGCTTCTTACTTTAAAGCCAAATGTAAAGAGTTTAGACAGTGATTCACCGAAGACGCTGATGATAACAGAGGAAACAGCGGTGGGTCTGTTCTGGAGCGGTGAAGCCGCCATTGCTTTGCAGGAGAATGATAATCTGGCGGTGGCATATCCGAAGGAAGGAATGTACTTATTCTTAGATAATTTGTGTATTTTAAAGGATGCAAAGAATACAGAGAATGCTTATAAATTTATCGATTATGTACTAAAAGCAGAGGTTAACAAAGAGATTGTAACAGAGTTTCCATACTTAAATCCAAACAAGGCAGGCACAGCTCTCATGGGTGAAGATTATAAGAGTAATCCAGCCATTATGATTCCTTCGGATGTGATCAGCAAAGGATTCTATGTTAAAAATATTGGCAAAACAGTAGATACCTATAGCGAAATTTGGGCTGAATTTACGAAGTAGTGTAAAAAAGGACATTTCACATCTGGTACCTGGTGACCAGCATTCAAAGAATCATTACTGAGAATGAATACTTCACATCCGGCACCAGGTGATCTTATCATTAAATTACTGTTAGTGTGGAGCAATGAAAGAGTGCTTGTTGCAAATTATGTAATACTCACACAAGGGTTTTGGGTGTGTGGTAAGAGGAAGGTATATGAGAATCGGAATAGGATGCTTAAAATTCATTTCATACAGAAAGGTTGTAATATCATGACAAACAAAGAGCAGGTACTAAAGGAATTAGACAAAGTAATCAGATTTATCCATAGCGATGAGTTAAGTGAAGGAGAGAAACAGGAGATAACGAAGGAGACCATTGAGTACTTCGATACTTATGTTAGTCCCGGATGGTTAAAATACCGTAAATCTGTATCAACGAATGCCGCAGTGGTGGAATGGAAGGATTATGGCGCATACTGCTCTGGACTTTACGGAGAGGAATTTATTGACTGTCTTGGTGGCTTCGGAATCTATACCTGCGGACATAGGAATCAGGAAATTATTGATACGGTAAAGGCACAGCTGGAGCACCAGGCTCTGCACTCCCAGGAGCTCTTAGATCCCTTGAGAGGCTATCTTGCGAAAGCGGTGGCGGATATTACACCGGGAGATTTGGAGAAATGTTTCTTTACAAACGGGGGTGCGGAAGCGGTAGAAATGGCGCTAAAGCTTGCCAGAATTGCGACAGGTGGAAGATGGTATATCTCAACCACAGGAGCGTTTCATGGAAAATCCATGGGTGCTATCTCCATGGGCGGAAAGGGGACTTACCGGATACCCTATGCACCGATGGTACAGCAGGTACAGCATGTAGAGTATGGAAATGCCGAGGATATCAGAAAAGCAATCCGAAACTTAAAAACAGTTGGCGAAAGTGTTGCCGCGGTGATTCTGGAACCCATCCAGGGAGAAGCGGGCATTATTGTTCCTCCGAAAGGGTATTTAAAGGAAGTTAGAGAAATCTGTGATGAATACGGAGTCGCTCTGATCTTTGATGAGATTCAAACCGGTATGGGCAGAACAGGGACGATGTTCCGCTGCGAGGCGGAGGGCGTTGTGCCGGATATTATGACCTATGGAAAGGCCTTCGGCGGTGGTATCATGCCGATTACTGGAATTATTTGCAGACCTCATATGTGGACGGAAGAGCTGGTGAACAACCCCTGGTTATTGGGCTCTCCAACCTTCGGCGGTAACCCGCTTGCCTGCTCCGCAGCCCTTGCAACCATTAAATATATGCTGGAACAGGATATTCCGGGACAATGTGCGAAGAAGGGTGAATACCTCATCACAGGAATTCAGAAGCTTGCAGAAAAATATCCAACTGTGATTGAAGAGGTACGTGGTATAGGGCTGATGATCGGTTTGGAATTTGTTACAAGTGATGTTGGTTACAGCGTGGCAAAGGGAATGTTTGACCGTCGTATCCTGACGGCAGGTACTCTAGTGAATGCAAAATGCATCCGCTTCGAACCAGCGGCTGTGATTACCTACGAGGATATGGATATGATTCTAGTGAAATTGGATGAGGCTCTTGCAGAGACAAAGACAGAATATATGCTATAGTGAATCAGCGTTTCAAGGTTTAAAGGAAAACCGGATCTTATATGGGAATTGGTATCACAGAGAACCATCGGGAAATAGCAAGGCTGCTATAGGATAAACGTACTCAGCGAAGGGAGTGTGTAGCTGTGTATACGCTGCAGATGACCTGGTTTCCTAGAGGCATTTATAGATCAAGTGGATATAATGGTGTCAAATTAATTGACTTGGAGATATGACAATGGAAGGATAGAGAGTAATTACAATACTGTAACGAATAGAGCATGATTGGAGGTAGCCATGGAAGTTAAGAAGAATTATATCAATGGAGCATGGGTTCCCGCCTTATCCGGGAAGACGAGAGAGGTAATCAATCCGGCAAATGGAGAGGTGCTTGCCGAGACAGCAGAAGGAGATGCAGAGGATGCGAAGCTGGCAATCGCAGCGGCGAAGGAAGCCTTTTACGGCGCTGGAGAATGGAGAAGGATGGACTCCCAGAAGCGTTCTGACATCATTTATGAGATCGCCAGAGGAATGGAGAGTAGAAGGGAGGAGCTAGTCAAAGCGGATACCCTTGACAATGGCAAGCCCCTGCGCGAGTCCGAAGGAGATATTGATGATGCGATCCACTGCTTTAAATATTATGCAGGTTTGATTAAGGCTCCTTATGGTGGAGTCTATGACGTAAATGACAACTTTGGTAAGATGCATTCCTACACCATCCATGAGCCAGTCGGTGTCTGCGGTCAGATTACACCCTGGAATTATCCATTATTAATGGCAGTCTGGAAGATCGCTCCGGCTTTAAGTGCTGGTAATACAATTGTATTTAAGCCAAGCTCCAATACCCCTCTATCCGCTGTCCTTCTTTTTGAAATCATGGATGAGGTCGGACTTCCAAAAGGAACTGTGAATCTGGTCATGGGTGCAGGCGGTAGTGTCGGAAATGAAATTGCGGCCAGCAAGGATGTGGATATGGTGACCTTCACAGGAAGTACTGAGGTTGGGCAGGAGATCGCAAGAGCAGCCATTGGTAATCTAAAGAAGGTTGGGCTGGAGCTGGGAGGAAAATCTCCGAATGTAATCTTTGCCGATGCGGATTTTGAAGGTGCAGTGGAATGGGCAATGATTGGGATCTTCTTTAATCAGGGAGAGGTATGCTCTGCCGGTTCGAGAATTATCATCGAGGAGAGTATCAAGGATAAGTTCGTCGCCAGACTGGCAGAACGGGCAAATGCTATGACCTTGGGAAATGGTCTGGAAAATCCGGATATGGGACCCTTGGTATCAGAAGCTCATATGAATACAGTACTGGATTATATTGAAACAGCAAAAAAAGAGGGAGCAACCTGTGTTTGTGGCGGATATCGCTACATGGAAGGAGATTGCGCTAAGGGATATTTTGTGAGACCGACTATTTTTGATGATTGTACTTCTGATATGACCATTGTGAAGGAAGAGGTATTTGGACCGGTGGTTTCAATTCAGACCTTTCAGACAGAGGAGGAAGCGGTTCAGCTGGCAAATGATACCATTTACGGTCTGGCAGGAGCAGTATTTACCACGGACGGTGCAAGAGCGCTCAGAGTGGTAAAGGAGATCAGAGCCGGTATCACCTGGATTAACTGTTATAATCCGACCTATAATGAAGCACCCTGGGGAGGATATAAGATGAGCGGCTATGGTCGCGAGCTGGGAATTCATGGACTGGAGGAATACCAGGAGGTGAAGCAGGTTAATATTAACCTGAATCCGGGTATGGTTGGCTGGTATGAAGAACGATAAAGCTGAAAAATAGGTATCCTTATGGAAAGCCCCCATATTCGATGGAATATAGGGGCTTCTCCGGAGGCGCTTATCAAAAATTAAGACAATAGGCTTTTTTAAAGATACTGATTATATTAGATACAGATTTATATGAAGGGCTATTCAGCTGCAAAGCAGCCGGATAACGGATTTAAGCTATTAATTTTACAATCAATGTTTATCTGACAACAAAAGTTATCAGGAGTGGGATGTGAATGCTCTATATTTCATACTAACTGATACTCTACCGCTAGGTCGCTGGGTATAGGATGTGAAAGGTTCTGTGTTTCGCATATCACACTAATGGACATTCAACCATTAGGTTGCTCAATGCCGGATGTGAAATGTTCTACATATCACACTAACGGACATTCAACCGTTAGGTTGCTCAATGCCGGATGTGAAATGTTCTACATTTCACACTAGTTCAATATGATATTTCTCCAGCCAATAATTAATCTGCAATAGATAAGCAATTAATTGAGGACCTGCCATTAATTGACCATACCAGGGTTTTCCGTAGTCGGAAGGTGACTCCAGGAAGGTTTTTACCTTACCTACGTCGACAAGAGGTCGAATTGGGGCGTTCGAGTCGGATAGAATATCAAGGAGGCGGCTACCCAATAATTTCTCATATTCTGGATGATAAGTCTTAGGGTAGGGGCTTTTCTTACGGTACAGAATCTCATCAGGAACCAACCCTTTCCCTGCATCCCGTAACAAACCCTTGACAACTCCGTTGGGAGACTTCATTTCCCAGGGCACATTCCACACATATTCTACAATTCTATGGTCAGCAAAAGGAACGCGGGCTTCCAGACCGGAAAACATGCTGGTGCGATCCATACGGTCAAGTAAGGTAACCATGAACCATTTCAGGTTGAGGAAGGAAATTTCACGGCGGCGGGCTTCCAAAGCATTTTCGCCGTGTAATTTCGGGACTTCTGACAAAGTCTTTTCATAGGCGGCACGAACATAGCCATCCAGGTCGATTTTCATGAGTACATCCTCCGATAAGAGGGATTTTCGGGTGTCCATATTAATCGACCAGGGGAAGGTGCCTGCATTCATTAGATCGGGACGATGGAACCAGGGATATCCCCCGAAAATTTCATCCGCGCACTCGCCAGTTAAAGTAACCTTTGTCTGAGCGGCCACCTTCCTGCAAAAATAGAGCAGGGATGATTCCACATCCGCCATATTCGGTAAGTCTCTGGCATCTACTGCTTGATACAGATTATCGGCCAGATCGAAATTATCACACTCTAAGTAAGTATGCTTACTTTTTACATGCTCCACCATAATATCCACATAGGGACGGTCTCTGGAGGGCTGGAAGGAGTTTGATTTAAAATGCTTATCATTATCTACAAAATCAAAGGAATATGTCTCTATTTGCTTACCCAGATATCCAAGCTCTTTGGCGCATATGGCAGTTACCAGACTGGAATCTACGCCACCGGATAGGAAGGTACAGATTGGAATATCGGAAATCATCTGCCGTTTTACAGAATCATAGACGAGGAAGGAAGTCTTTTCCACTGTCTGTTCATAAGAATCCTCATGGGGATGGCTTTCCAGCTTCCAGTAAGTATTTTCATGAAGCCCGCTTTCATTATAGATGAGTGCAGTACCGGGAAGCACCTCATGAATATTCTTAAAAACTCCGTTACCATAGGATTTTGCCGGCCCAAGTCCAAAGATTTCGCAAAGACCGTTGGCATCAATCTGCGGCTTTAGGTTCGGGTATTCGAATAACGCCTTGAGCTCTGAGCCAAAAATCAGTGTATTGTCCTTAACAGTATAGAATAATGGCTTAACACCCAGGCGATCTCTGGTAAGAATTAAAGATTTTCCGTTATCATCCCAGATGGCAAAGGAGAAAATACCATTTAACTCTCGAATAAAGTCATAACCAAATACCATATATCCAACAAGAATAACCTCTGTATCGGAATGAGTCTTAAACATACATCCAATCCGGATCAGATTATCTCGCAGCTCTTTCGTATTATATAGCTCACCATTGTATACAATGGTATAGGAGCAGCCAAAATGTTCTCTGGTCATTGGCTGCTGCCCTCTGCCTAAGTCGATGATGGATAATCTGGTATGGGCAAACCCGGTTTGCGGGCATAGGAATTCACCATTCTCATTAGGACCGCGGTGAGCGA
>JAEWMZ010000448.1 GCA_023392995.1 Bacillota bacterium | reverse complement strand
AGAACTCATCTGAGGGGTTTTCTTTCATTAAGATGAATTAATTGTAAAAGAAAAGCTGCGCCAAAGCAATATGGCACAGCAAAAACTGAGAAGGGCTATCACGCAGCATGCGTGATTTGGTTCAATAAATCATTATTAATTTCTTTTAGTTTATCTTTAATATAATCAATTAATGATTTATCCAGAGTTTGGATATCATTCAATGTTAAAAATGCTAATTTTATATATAACCGAGATAGTAACGAATATCCCTTATTATTCTCACTAGACATTTTAAATTCCATGAACATACCGTAATCAATCAGATTTTTATTCAAACTGTCAAGAGTCCAATCATCAGATAATATTTGTCTCAAAGCCAAGACTTCTTCGTTTGTGTACCACATAAAGTACTTTTTATAGTATAAATTATTCTCTTCAATCATATAAATCTGATTTTTCTGATTATCATTAAGTTCATCAGATAATTTTGATACTATAACAACATATAGATTTGACTTTTGAGCTCTTGTTAAAAGTTGGGAGTTAAAGATTCCATTAGAACAGAATGTACTTATTTTTATATGAAGGTCATCCGGAATTTCTTCGACAAAATCTATAATATATACTTCGGACTTTCCATTCACATATGTCATTGTTTCATGCCCTTCCCATATTATATCTAATAAACTGAAACCACCATTCTCAAAAATTGCACTTATAATTTCTTTCATATCTTCCCCCTAAATTTTACTTTTATCTATAAAACTAACTGACAAAATATCCATAAATGTCGGCTCGATATTCTCACTCATTTCTGTATTTTTCATTATTTTGGTTTGTTCATAATCAATCAAATCATTATAGTTTTTTGTTAAAATTTTACTGTATTCTTTATATACTTCGAGATGATCACTAAAATTTTCAATAATATTCATTCTATTTCTTTCATCATCAGTAGAAGTATTTGCAGAAATGAAAAGGTTGCTATCAACATTTTCTAACTCTAAGAAATCGTTTTGTTTATTACAAACTATTCTATCCTTATATGTTTTCAATATATCAATAATGTGAAGCCCCTTCTCATCAGTCAATTTATTTCTTAATGAACGTTGTATCGAATCACCATTTGTTTTGGAATATTCTAAATTACAATGCTCTACAAGATTGCAAAACTCTAATTCTAAAAATTGATTAATTGAACACTCATCACAATTCTTATTTATGCAGCATAAACAATGTGCGCTTAATTCTTTACGCATATCCTCTTTAGCATCATATGTCATCTTATGCCAAAATAATTTCACTTTATCATGACTTTCGAATATTTTAACAATATCATCATAATTAATTGTAAAGAGTTCAGATTTCTTGTTTTTAATTTGCATCAATTTTTCATATATATAAATAAACAAGAGATTATAAATGTCCTCTGAACTCATTATTCCATTTCTAGTAATATATCCTTTGTTATGTATGCTATCAATAATCTTAATACTTTCTGTCTTAATTGAATCAATTTCTATCTTACTAAAAACAAGTTGCTTTATAAATTTACTATAATCATCTACGCTTGAAGTTATTTTATCCATAAAATCTTTTATTGGTCCTGTAATAAAGCTCTCACATTGTTCTTGTTTAAGTCCTGTAAAATCAATTGAATACATTTCCATTAATTTTCGCACTATCCCTCTTATATTGGGAAGTAGCGACTTGTTGTCCTGACTATCTTTGAGTTTTAAGTTACTCATCCAATAATTTAAAGACACATTACTCTTCAGTAATTCAAATTCTTTAACTATTTTATTTGTAATATAATTTTGAAAAAGATCTTCAAAATCCGTTTTGCTCAATGATTCAAGATTTGTGCTGTCAACATCATCATAAGCAATATACCATATGCTTTCTATATCATTTAACAACTTAAATTGAATTATGAAATTTTGCATTACTTCATTAAAGCAAGACTGGGTAAGTGTTTTCTTTACCTGATATATTTTTTTTATTCTCCTTGAATTATAGATAATAAAATCTTCTAGCCATTCAATATTCATAGATATTTCTTCAATTTTGCTGCTACCTTCATCAAGCTGTTCGTGTAAATATTCCAGGAACTTGTACGCAGCAACTTCACCTTGATAATTGTACCCTTGCCAACTTGGTATAGCATTTCTATTCTCATTGTATAATGCATTAATCAACTTAGGTTCCCCCCTATAGTATTTTCAAACTATGGACGTACAAGAAATGATATATTCTTAACCCGCTTCTGCTCTCGACACCCACAGATTTGCAATCTTAAAATTAAACTAGACAATTTTCAATTTACACAGATTGAAAATTGTCTATGCCTTCTAGTTATATTATAGTACTCTTCTAAATTGTTAGCAAACAAATGATTGAAACCAATCCATTAAATGTTTTCTAGTATATAATTTTTATAAGATATACATTATTACTTTATTTTGGAGTATGGATACCATATATAAGATATGACTAGATTTCCCCCTAAAAAACTGTCCCCTACCGTTTCTTCCAATCCTCATAATACTTATTTATCTCCCTCTGCTGCTTATGCATTCTCCGAGTCTCTTCCACCGCCTCAATCATTTCATCAATCTGCTCCGGTGTTAAATATTCTGCAATCTTATCGAAATTATCCGCCTTTACCTGTAACGTGGATATGCAAGCATCTTTTTCTTTTATCTGTCTCCTAAGATCAGCCACATTATTCCCCTTCGTGATTACCGCAGCTATGCTCACCGCAATTATGTTCACCTTCATGATGGTGATTGCACGATGCGGTTGAATCATACTGCAAGCTGTTTTCCAAAAGACTCTTCACTGCCTGATCCGCTTCACCAGACACTCGGCCATACAGCACAATACCAGCCCCAGCTAACGCCGCTTTCGCACCGCCGCCGATACCACCGCAGATCAGAGTATCCACCTTATGGGTACTTAACACTCCAGCCAATGCTCCATGCCCATTTCCCATGGTCGAAATCACTTCGGAGGAAATTATCTTCCCATCCTCGACTTCATAAACTTTAAACTGCTCCGAGTGCCCAAAGTGCTGAAAAATTTCTCCGTTTTCATAGGTTACTGCAATTTTCATCTAATTTTACCTCCATTATATATTTTTCTATTATTTTTGCTGCATCTCCAACCAATTCAATACAAGGACGCTTTTTGTAATACTCCTCCGTTCTTAGCTCCGGCGTGGGGTTATCAGATTTCTCTTGAAGTCCCAACAGCTCCCGGCAGATTATTGATTTATTACTTTCCTGGAATTCCTTTGCTAATTCCTGAATTCTTTGGTAATGATCTGTCTTCCCTTTTTGATCCTTTGGATCATCATAACCATATAAAACACCGGCAACCATAAACATGCCGCTGACCGCTCCGCATACCTCTCTTAGTCGTCCCATTCCTCCGCCAAAGGAGGACGATAACTTTAGCGCAAGCTCCCGGTCGAGCTTCATATCCTCACAAAAAGCTGCAAAAACAGCTTGTGCGCAATTATACCCCTCATGAAATAGATTCTTTGCCAATTCTTCATGTGTTCTGTCCGCAATGCTGGGTTCTATCTGATAACTCATTTAATCTCTCTTCCTCCGTTCGTTTTATGACAACCTTCTTTTCTGCACTGTTCCTCCTCATCACGAAAGCAACTATGTCTGCATCCTTTACCGCAGCATTCTTTGCTATGCTCACATAGTATAAACTCCCCGCCTTCTACCACTAATCTTTTCCCGTTGATAAGGGCATCCGCTATTTTGTAACGAGCTGCATCATAAATACCTGTAATCGTAGTCCTTGAAACTCCCATCTGAACTGCACATTGCTCATGAGTAAGCTTTTCCAGATCAATTAATCTGATTACTTCGTATTCATCAATATTAAGAGCCACTTCTCCGCTTATAGCCAAATTATTGCTGATTGGTTCAAAACCATCGTTTCGCGGCATCGAACAAATTCGTCTGCATTTTCTGGGTCTTGGCATATG
>JAEWMZ010000187.1 GCA_023392995.1 Bacillota bacterium | reverse complement strand
TTTTATTTAATTGGTGCTGCAGAAAACGGTCAGGATGCAATTAAATACATTGAGAAGGAAAGACCGGATCTAATTATAACAGATATCTGTATGCCTTACATGGACGGGCTGGAATTAGCCAGTTATGTATACCAGAAACATCCGAATACAAAAGTGGTAATTCTTAGCGGATATGATGAGTTTGAATATGCGAGACATGCTTTGGAATATCGTGTAAAGGAGTATATTGTCAAACCAGTCACCTCTCTTGAACTGAAAGAGGTGTTAAAAAGAGTAAAAAACAGTCTGGAGGAAGATGCCAGACAGCGGGCTCATATAGAAAGAATTCAAGCAGAGTACCAAAAGAACATACCGGTACTGAGAGAGCGGTTTTTGAGAAAACTGCTGGAAGAAAAATATGCAAAAAAAGATGTTTATGATCAAATGAAGAACTTTGGCGTTCATCTCCAGGGGCAGTGCTATACGGTCGCCTTAGTTGATTTGGAGGATGCCTCGGAATTTTGTATCATTTATCCGGAACAAGAGCATGATCTGGTGAATTTTACAATAGCGAATATTGCCGGTGAGATCATGGAAGATAGTAAGCATGGAATTATGGTTCATTTATCTGCGAACAAATTTGCTTTATTATTTGCCGCGGAGGAAGAAGACGAGCTATTATTTCGAGTTAAAAAGACCTGTGATAAATTATTGCAGGCTCTTTGGGACTATGTAAAGATTAAAGTCAGTGTTATTATCGGAGCTACAGTGCAGGCACCCTATGCCTGGAGAGATTCTTATCTAAGTGCCAGGGAAGCCTTGGAATATAAATTCTTGTTAGAAAAGAAGGATTATTTTTATGCCGTTGATCTTAAGGGACAAAAGCACATCAACGGTCATGTCCCGGTCAATCTATGGAGTGATCGGATTAGCTTATGTATCAAATTAAACCAAAAGAGTGAGCTGGAAACCGCCATTGATGCCTTATTCTCAGATATTATAGATAATTGCTGTTTAAAAAAGGATATCATATTATATATACAAAATACCCTGCTCTCCATCATTGTTTCCTTTGAATCCAATGAAAGCACCGGAGGAGAATACCAGGAAGAGCGGTCTATGATGAAGAAGCTGACGGATAATAAGTATATTGGTGATGTAAAAAGTGCCTGTATTAATATTTGCTTTAGCATGATGAATAAGGTGGCTGGTCAAAAAGAAGGAGAGGGCAGAAAGCAGTCTGTCTTAGCCATGGATTATATAGAGAAGAATTATATGGATCCAAATATGTCTCTGAATATGGTATGTTCTTATTTGGGCGTGAGCATTAGTTACTTTAGTGTAATATTTAAGAATTATACAGGAGAAACTTTTGTGGAGGCGCTTACCAGAATTCGAATTGATCAGTCAAAGAAATTAATGGATACAACTGATTACCGGGCATATGAAATTGCTGAGAAGGTGGGTTATAAGGATCCGCATTATTTTAGCCTGATCTTTAAAAAAGTGACTGGAATGACTCCGTCGGAGTATGCGAAAAGCGGGAGATAGAGAATTAAGTGAAAAACGGACTGATGAAACTACTTAAATTTAAAAGCATTCGAACAACAATAGTATTGTCCTTTACAGTACTTATTGTTTTTGTAGTACTTATTTTCGCTACAATTTCCTATTCTAGAGGAGAAAAGGTAGTCTTTTCCATAGCGACAGATTATGTTACTCAATTAAATGAACAAATAAACCGAAATATTGACTCCTATATCTCGTATATGGAAAATGTCGCTCAGCTGGAGGTCAATAATGAGGATGTAAAGGAATATCTTTTTGCCTATGTGAATGATAGTAAGAAGATGGTGATTGGAGAAACCATCAGTTCCCAGTTTTCCGTGCTTCGAGAAACCAGACAGGATATTCATAATATTGGAATCATTGGAAGAGATGGGACTTACCTGATCAATGACCGCCATGTCGTCATGAATGAAAATGTTGATTATCGAAAGATGAACTGGTATCAGGAGGCGTTAAACGGGCGTATGGTGTTAACGACTTCCCATGTCCAAAACATCGTGGCAGATGATTATCAATGGGTGGTTACCTTAAGTAATGGAATTATTAACCCTAAGACCGGTGAGGTCGAAGGCGTATTTTTCATTGACTTGAATTATAGTTTGATCAGCAGCTTATGCGAAAGCATTGATCTGAGTAATCGCGGCTATGTATTTATTGTTGATGATCAGGGAAATATCATCTATCATCCGAAGCAGCAGTTGATTTATAGTGGAGTAAGAGAAGAGAATATTGAAGAGATACTGACAAGCAAGGGCGCAAGCTACCTCACGGCAGACGGGGATAAGATATATTTCACAGCAAAATCAGAAAATACAGGCTGGACAGTAGTGGGTGTTAACTATAAAAGTGAGATGATGGAGCAGATGAATGAAACCAGGAAGACGTATGCAGTACTGGCGATGATTTTGCTGCTTTTGGCAACCATACTCGCAGTTATTTTCTCAAATGCCTTAACAAAGCCGATGAAAGAATTACGTAAATCCATGAAGGAAGTGGAGTCGGGTAATTTTGATATTCAATTGGAGGATTCTGATTCCATCAATGAAATCGGACGGCTGAAGAATTCCTTCCGAATTATGATCTATAAGATACGACAGCTCATTGAGAACAACATAGCAGAACAGGAAGCGAAGCGAAAGAGTGAGATACGTGCATTACAGGCTCAGATCAATCCACACTTTTTATATAATACGCTGGACTCTATTATATGGATGGCAGAAGGGTCTAATACAGAGGAGGTAATCCAGATGACCTCGGCGCTCTCCAAGCTGCTGCGAAAAAGCATCAGCAATGAGGATGAGCTTGTAACGCTGGATCGTGAGATTGATTATGTAAAGGATTACCTGACGATTCAAAAGATGCGTTATAAAGATAAACTGGAATATGAGATTGATGTGGAACCGGAGGTTCTTAGAGTTCCGATCGCGAAGCTGGTGCTTCAGCCCTTGGTAGAAAATGCAATTTATCACGGAATTAAATATAAAGAAGGAAAAGGCCTCATTCAAATTAAAGGATATATTCTTGGACCTGATGTAGTAATTGAGATTAAAGATAATGGTATGGGTATGAGCCAGGAGAAGGTTCAAAGTGTCTTTACACAAACCGGCGCGGCAGATAGTAAACGGGTTGGGGTGCAAAATGTTCATAGCCGATTGCAATTATATTATGGGAAGGATTATGGACTTAGATATGAAAGTAAATTGGGAGAAGGAACCACGGCAAGTATTATAATTCCGTATCAGCAATAAGTATGCAGGATAAGAGAACGGGTATTTAATAGTTAGACTGTATTGGAGGGGAGCATGGAAAAAAGGAAAATATTAATCGCTATTGCAGCAGTGATATTCGCAGTAGCAGGTATAGTATTCTCAGTGAAAATAATAATGAATACAAGAACGGATTTACCTTATATTATCTATATTCCCAAGGTAAAGGCCGGAACGGATTTTTGGCTTTCTGTGAATGCGGGAGCGGAAATGGCAGCCAAGGAAAATGAAGCAACGCTGGAGATTATTGCGCCGGAGGAAGAGACAGATGTTGAAGGTCAAAATAAATTGATCTTACAGGCGATTGAAAAAAAGCCGGATGCCATCGTGGTTTCTCCAAACTCCCTCATAGGTAATCTGGAAGTATTAAAGAAGGTGAAGGAAGCCGGAATTAAACTGGTGTATATTGATTCTGCCTCCTCGGAGCACCTACAGGATGCAATCATAGCTACCGATAACTATCAAGCCGGCAGAAAGATGGGGGAATTCGCAAAGAAAAATATTGATAAGAATTCAACCATCGGCATTGTTTCTCATGTAAAAACCTCTTCCACTGCAATGGAGCGGGAGAAGGGGTTCCGGGATGCCCTGGGAGAGTATGAAGAGCAGATCGCTGATGTGGTCTATAGTAATTCGGATTATGAGACCGGGTATCAGGAAACCATGAAATTATTAGAGAAATATGATATTGATGTCCTTGCCTGCTTGAATGAGAATTCTGCGGTAGGTGCAGCCAGGGCAGTGGTGGAAAAAGGGCTTGGAGGAAAGATTATCATGATTGGGTTTGATAATTCCACGGAAGAAATCAAGCTGCTGGAACAAGGAGTGTTTTCTGCCATTGTCGTACAGAGAGCTTACAGCATGGGTTACCTGGGTATCGAGACTGCGGTGAAGAGCGTTACACAGGATACCTGGTCCGTTAATATAGACTCCGGCTCCCTGTTGATTACCAAGGATAATATGTATGATCCAGAAAATCAGGAAGTTCTGTTTCCCTTTTATGGCAATTGATGCGGTGAGTAGTGAAAGATACGATGCTGTACTTTTTTATAAATGATAGTATTGGTATCAGCAGTTGAATGTTTATAGCTGAAAATAACAGCTTTTAAATTGAATGTACAAGAAAATAATCATGGTTGTGTAAGAATTTATACCTATCATAGAAAAAATTAAACCGAAAAAAGAAAAAATCAATCAGTCTTGCAGAAAAAACTGCAAGGCTGAATTTTTTTGACGAAACCTGGAATTTCATTGGTGAAACAAGCTGGATAAGGACAGAATAATTTACACCTTTCCCGGAAGATAATCAATTCAAAAGGAGGGTTGCAGCGACTATAATCAAAAGCGTGATAAGGAGAGGCGGGAAAACAGGCAGCTCCTAGTAGATCGAATGGATAGAATGGAAGGTGACAAAGTGGGAGAGGTAATATTAAAAGCAAGCGAGATAGACAAATCGTTCCCCGGTGTACATGCCTTAAAAGGAGTTAGCTTTGAGCTAAGAAAAGGCGAGGTACACGCACTGCTGGGTGAGAATGGTGCTGGTAAATCCACTCTGATGAAGATATTGACCGGTATTCATACGAAAGATAGCGGCAGTATTATTTATGAAGGAAATGAAGTGAATTTTACAAATCCAAAGGACGCTCAGACCGCGGGAATCTCGATTGTTCATCAGGAATTGAATCTGATTAATCATTTAACGGTAGCTCAGAATATTTATATTGGGCGTGAGATGATGAACGGGCAAATAATCAATGACAAGCTGATGAACGAAGAAGCAGCAAAGTTATTCAAGCTTCTTAATATAGATATTGATCCGGCTGAAACCATGGGTAATCTAACCGTAGGCAAGCAGCAGATGTGTGAAATTGCAAAAGCAATCTCCAAGGATGCAAAGGTAATTATCTTTGACGAGCCGACAGCTGCGTTGACTGACTCGGAGATTGAAAAATTATTTATCATTATCCGTGAACTGAAGGCAAAGGATATGGGTATTGTTTATATCACGCACCGTATGGACGAGATTAAGGTGATTACTGATCGTCTTACTGTAATGAGAGATGGTGAATATGTGGGAACTGCATATTCCAATGATTGTACTAAGCAAGACATTATTAATATGATGGTTGGACGTGTTATTTATGAAGAGCCAAAGCAAAAGAGTAATGTGCCAAAGAATGCCCCCGTCGTACTTGAGGTAAAGAATCTCAACGCTGGAAAAATGGTTAAGAACGTAAGCTTCAAGCTCCATAAGGGTGAAATTCTTGGCTTTGCAGGACTTATGGGTGCAGGAAGAACGGAAACCGTTCGTGCTATCTTTGGAGCTGATCCAATCGATAACGGAGAAATCTTTATCAATAATCAGAAAGTAACAATTACAAAGCCCATTGATGCGGTTAAATATGGTATTGGTTATCTTTCCGAGGATAGAAAGCGTTATGGAATTATTTTGGATAAGACCATTTCTGAAAATACTACGATGGCATCCTTAGAAAACTTTACAAAAGGCTTCTTTATTGATAAGAAAAAAGAAGAAAAAATTACAAAGAAATACGTAGACGATCTAAAGACAAAAACTCCTGGTATCGGAGCTTTTGTAAAGAATCTTTCCGGCGGTAATCAACAGAAGGTGGTTATTGCAAAATGGTTGGTTAGAGACTGCGATATTTTAATCTTTGATGAGCCTACCAAAGGTATCGATGTTGGTGCAAAGAGTGAGATCTATCATTTGATGAATGAATTAGCTGCAAGCGGAAAGTCAATCATCATGATTTCCTCCGAATTACCTGAAGTTCTTCGTATGAGTGACAGGGTTATCGTAATGAGTGAAGGTAGAATCACAGGTGAACTTAATATTGAGGATGCAACACAGGAAAGTATTATGAATGCTGCAACCATAGTGAATGAAGGATAATGGAGGAGATAAGAAATGGAAAAATTAAAAAATAATCCAATCGTGAAAGCGGTTGGTACGCAGAGATTAATAGCACTATTGGCGTTAATTGTGCTGTTTGGGTTCTTTTGTATCGCAAGCCCATCCTTTCGCCAGTATACAACCTTTGTAAGTATCATGGATGCATCCTACTACATCGGTTTCATGGCAATTGGTGTATGTTTCGCAATCATGACCGGTGGTATTGACCTTTCAATTGGTACTGTACTTGTATGTTCTTCCTTGATCTCCGGTACCTTATTTGTAAGAGACGGAGTACCGCTTGTTATTTGCTTAATCGTTGGTGTATTACTTGGTACTTTGTTTGGCTTATGCAATGGTCTTATGATCTCTAAGTTAGGCTTACCACCTTTCGTAGCTACCTTAGGTGTCATGCTGGTATCAAAGGGCTTTGGTTCTATCTTTACAAAAGCGCAGAGTGTGTCCTGGCCTCAGGCTGGCCAGCCTGGCGGGTGGTTTCGTTTAATCTTTAAAATCAATTACACTGATGTGGCAGGTAACCAATATCTGATTCCTACCGGTTTCATCCTTTTAATCGTAATGGCTATCGTAATGTCAATCATACTCAATAAGACACGTGTCGGACGTTATATATTAGCACTTGGTTCTAACAAAGAAGCAACGAGATTATCCGGTGTTAATGTAGACAAATATCAGACAATCGCATATGTATTCTCCGGAACCTTTGCAGGTATCGCAGGTCTGGCTTATGCAGCAATTTACTCCACCTTATTACCGGGTGCAGGCGGCGGTTTCGAAATGGATGCCATTGCCAGCGTAGTTATCGGTGGTACTTCCATGGCGGGTGGTACAGCAACCATCGCAGGTACGATCATCGGTGTTTATATTATGGCAGTCTTAAAGACCGGTCTTCCTTTCATCGGATTAATGAACTACTGGCAGCAGTTAATCACAGGTGTTGTATTGGTAATTGCGGTATTTGTAGATGTATATAACAAACGTCCTCATAAGAGAGCAAGAGTAAAAAAATCTGCATTAGCAGGAGAAGGACAAAAGAAGTAATTGGTAAACAATCATGCGGTAGAAGTGTGGAAACACATTTTTATAGAAAAACTATTTATAATGAATATGGGAGGATTTAAAATGAAAAGAAAGTTACTTAGTGTAATTCTGGCAACAACTTTACTTGCAACCATGTTAACCGGCTGTAAGACAGGAACCACCACTCCAACAACAGAAACCCCTTCAACAGAAACACCTGCAACGGATAACACATCTGGTGAAACTCCAGCGGCAACAGAAGGCGGGTTAGTATACTTAGTATCTAAGGGCTTCCAGCATCAATACTGGCAGGCAGTATACCAGGGTGCTCAAAAGGCAGCAAAAGAACTTGGTGTAGAGCTTAAGATGGAAGGTCCTGCAACGGAATCAGACATCGCTGATCAGGTTCAGATGTTAAATAACGCAGTTAACCAGAAACCAATCGCAATCGGTTTTGCAGCACTTGATACACAGGCAGCACTTGATGGTATCACTGCAGCAATGAACGCACATATTCCGATCATCGGCTTTGACTCTGGTGTATCCAATGCTCCAGAAGGCGCTGTATATGCAAATGCTTCTACTGATAACTATCAGGCTGGTGTATTAGCTGCGAAGGAAACCTTCAAGTTAATCGAAAGCAAATTAGCAAAAGGTTCAAAAATTGGTGTTCTTTCTCAGGACGCAACTGCAGAATCCATCATCAACCGTGGTCAAGGATTTATTGATGAGATGAAGGCAGAGGTTGAAAAAGCCGGCTTTACCGTATCAGTTGAAGGTCATGCTAAATTTGAAAATGTTGTTCAAGGCGCTGATGTTATAATCCAGGTTGCAGTTCCTGCATCCGTTACAACTGAGCTTTCCGTTATCGATGCTCAGAACATGTTAAATGATTCCGCATACATCTGTATCTACGGTTCTAATCAGCATTCCGCAGAAGCATTAGTAACTGCAGATCAGAACTTAGGTAAATTAGGCGTTGACAAGGTAATCGGTGTTGGTTTTGATGCTGGTACTGTAATTAAGACTGCTGTTGCTAATAAGGTATTAGCTGGTGCAGTTACACAGGATCCTGTAAACATTGGTTACATGACAGTAAAATTAGCTGTTGCTGCAGCTAAGGGCGAAACCGTTGAAAGCGTTGATACAGGCTGCCAGTGGTATACATCTGAAAATATGAATGATGATAACATCGCTCCTAACCTTTACGACTAATTCAATTTTATTCATCAGGGATAATGTATAGTAATCAGAGCCGGAGCCTAACAGGAGTCGGCTCTGATTAAATATAAATCCTCATAATCTTATATTCAATCCGGGAATAAAAAGCGGGAATAAAAAATAAGACAACTATATTCAAAATATGCTACAATAGAAAGAGGAATCATTGCGTGTTGTTTAACAGAACCCGCAATCTTAATAATGAATAAATGGAGGAATTACAATGTTAAAAGGAATACCACAGATTTTATCACCAGAATTATTAAAGGTATTATGTGAAATGGGACACAGTGATCGTCTGGTCATTTCTGACGGAAATTTTCCGGCAGAATCCATGGGAAAGAATGCGATTGTGCTCCGTTGTGACGGACATGGTGTACCGGAGTTATTAGATGCAATCCTTAAGGTTTTTCCTTTGGATACTTACACAGACATGCCAGCAAAGTTAATGGAAGTGGTTCCGGGAGATCCTGTAGAGACTCCAATCTGGGATACTTATAAGGATATTATTACGAAATATGATAGCAGAGGCTCCAAGGCGGTAGGAAATATAGAGAGATTTGCTTTCTATGAAGAGGCGAAAACCGCTTATGCTATTATTGCGACCAGCGAAAAGGCACTATATGCAAATATTATGCTTCAAAAGGGAGTTGTTGTTGAGTAACTTGTACAAAGTTACAAAATTCTCTACCAAAATGAGAGGGATTATCGTAAAAAACGCAAAAAATACTAAATTTCTTGCATTAGATTGATTGACTTTTTTGTAAGATTGTGATAAAGTTCTACTGTAATCCTTGTGAATAAACACAATGAATTATAAAATCAATATATTTGCTGTCCATCCTAATTTTCGATTCATGTGTTCGGTGGTACTA